>JBOGIX010000192.1:0-2107 GCA_050744685.1 Vicinamibacterales bacterium
CTACCTCGACGTCCGGCTGAAGGAGAACCCGTTCTGCGGACTTCGCAAGGACGGCTACCGCATGTACTGCCATCCGACGATGTTCGATGGGGTGGCGGACCGGTTGTTTCGCAACAACGGCAATGGCACGTTCACCGACGTCTCGCGCGCGGCGGGGATCGCCAATCCCGCCGGCAAGGGCCTCGGCGTCACCGTCTGCGACTTCGACCGCGACGGCGACGTGGACGTCTACGTGGCCAACGATCTCGTGCGTAACTTTCTCTATCGCAACAACGGCGACGGCACTTTTCTCGACGTCGCCTACGGCGCGGGCGTCGGCTTCGATGGCAATGGCAAACCGCAGGCAGGCATGGGCGTCGACTGCGGCGACGTGAATGGCGACGGCCGGCCGGAGCTGTTCGTCACGAACTTCTCGGAAGAGCTGAATACGCTCTACGAGAACCGCGGGGAGGGCATCTTCGAGGATGTCTCCGAGAAAGCCGGCCTGGGCTCGGGCTACATCCCGCTCGGGTTCGGCACGAAGATGTTCGACTTCGACAACGACGGCGATCTCGACCTCCACGTCACCAACGGCCATGTCGTCGACAACGTCAAGCTGTACCGCCCGGCGCTGACCTACGCCCAGAAGGATCTCCTGTATGAAAACGTCGGCGCTCGGTTCCGGGACGTGACGGCCCGCAGCGGTCCTGCGCTTCAATCCGAACGCGTCGGCCGGGGCCTCGCCGTCGCCGACTTCGACAACGACGGCAATCTCGACGTCGTCATTTCCAGCGTGGGTCGGAAGCCCGCGTTGCTCAAGGGTCAGGGAGCCGGCAAGGGCAACTGGCTGCTCATCCGCGCGGAGGGCACCAGGAGTAACCGCTTCGGACTGGGGGCGACGGTCACGATCGAGACTGCGGCGGGCCGTCAGGTCAGGGAGATCAACAACGTGGCGAGCTACCTGAGCGCCAACGACGTGCGGCTGCACGTCGGCTTGGGAAACTCGAAGATCGCGCAGCGGATCGAAGTGCTGTGGCCGAGCGGCATGAAGCAGGTGCTCATGGACGTGGCCGCGAACCAGGTTCTCACGATCAAGGAGCCGTGACCGCCGGCCGCGGCCATTGCCCGAAGGCAGGCCTGCGCGCTCAGGGTGACAATACGCCCCGGAGCGTCCTCATGAAGACGCGAATGTCGCCGATCTGAGCCGTCGTCGAGATGAACTCGAACGCGGTCGGGCTGACGGACGTCGTGCGGCCTTCGAGCACGGCCGTCAGCGCCGCAGGCAGGATGGGACATTCATCCAGCAACCCGAGCACGCTGGCCCAGGCGGTCATGTCGAGCATCGCGAGCACGTCGGCGGCGTCGCGCGCGAGCCATGGTGTGCCGGCCTCGCGCTCGTTCACGAGCTTGCGCCGCAGCGCGTGGAGTCCACGGCGGGTGTCGGCGTCGACACAATGAAGATCGTCCAACGTCGAGATGAGCTGATCCGCTACGAACAGGCTCACGTCCCGGTACAGCACCGACCAGCCCACCTCGAACGCCATCACGAGGTCGTGATCCACGAGGAATGCGTCGGGAGGCGGGGCCGCGTCGAGTTCCTGTCGCGACGATGCACTCTGCGAGGGCGCGCCAGGCCCGCGCGCCGTCCAGAATTCGAGACCAAGATTGCAGATACACGCAGCCGCATCGGACGCTTCCTCGGGCGTGAACGGCCGCGACTGAACGGAGCATCCCGCGAGCAGCGTATTCGCGAGGAACGCCAGCTCACGACTGCGCGCGAGGAACGCGGTCTCGTCGTGGTGCAGTACGAACTCCATCAGCCGCCTCAGGAGCGGAAGTCTCGCGGCTCGAGGATCCTCGTCTACGGCTTCGAGCAGCGCCCGCGGCCGTTCCGCCATCACGCCTTCGCCGCCGTAGCCTTGACGAAGGCGGGCAGCCTCGGCCAGCAGCTCGATGACCGCGTCAATCGACTTGGGGATGTCGTCGTCGCCGCGCGCAACGACGTCGGTCGGGTCGTGGCGTGGCGCCTTGTCAGGCGCACCTGCCGACGTGCCTTCCGGTGTGGTGTCCGCTCCTTCTGCGGCCGCGCGAAAGTAGGCCGTGGCGATAGGGTTGATCACGATCGGCC
>JBOGIX010000193.1:0-4052 GCA_050744685.1 Vicinamibacterales bacterium
CTTCGAGACTCGGCGCGGAGCGTGAGGCGCGGGCGGTCGCCTCCACGGCTCGCGGCATCTCCACGGGCCGCCGCGCTTCTGGCGGGGCCGGCCTCAGAGGTGGCGCCGCTGGAATGGCGACGACTTCCGCGGGCCGTTCCCGTACAGCGAGCAGCACCGGCGGCAGCACGGTGTCGGTCTCGACGGCGGACTCCAGCAGGGCCTTCTGCGGCACGTCGACGGCCGGGACGGCTATTTCCTCCGTGGACGCCGGCAGCACGTCCTCGAGGTCGACGAACGCCGCGCGCGTCGGGCCGAGTGGCGGGATGCGCGGGATCACGCGGCTCGGCGGCGCCACTTTCTCCTCCATGACGATGCCCGGAACCACATCACGGTATTCGAGTGAGATGGCCGGCTCGGCCGCGGGCATCGTGCGTGGCGTCACCTGCGGAGCGATCGCCGCAGTGCGGCTATCGAGGTCCGAGCCGGGAGCCCTGAGCAACCAGACGTGGGCTGCGACAGCCGCCATCAGCATGGCGGCGGCACGCAGAACGCGTCCCCGGAACGCAGATGCAGAAGGGACCGGCGCGGGCGCAGGCGTTATCAGCGGCACCCGCCGTGTGCTGATGGGGACGACCTTCGCCTGATTGCGGGCTAGCGCTGTTGTTCGTGAATCCATGCGCCGACGTTCGCGTGAGCCGAAGCATTGCTTCGTCCTGCAAGCTGCGAACCGTCGTGAAGGGCTCGACAGGGCATCGAAACCGCGCGACCCGCCGCCCGTACGGCACACGCAGGTGTGAGTCGCCCGCCACAGCCGCGCGTGTTGTGCCCAACTACGGAACAGCAGTTCTCAGTTCGATTGAATTGACGTCACGACTCGATCGCACCGCCGTCACAACCTGTGCCGTAAGGTGACCTCAGCCGGTGCCTCCATTCGCGGCCCTCGAAACGACCGAGCGCCACCAACAGCATCAGATGTCAGGGCGTTCAGTGATCCCGGAGCCACTGGAGCCGCGTGCGCGACTGACGGGGACTTGTCGATACACGTCAGGACCGACGATTGCAGTCGGCGGCGCGCAGTCATTTCATGCTGGGGGGCCGATGCGCGCACGGACTGTCCTGCTCGTGGGGTTTCTGGGCGTTTCCCGGATCGTGGAGGCGCAGACCCTGACGATGACGCGCAGCGTGTACGCGTCGAGTGCGGGAGCGCGCGCGATCGCCACGGCGGATTTCGATCGCAACGGATGGCCCGATGTCGCGCACGCGAACTTTGGTCGCAACACCGTTACCGTCCTTCTGAACAGGATCGCCGGGGCAACCGGTCTGCGTGCAGCCATCGAACAACCGGTCGGTGCCGGGCCATTCGACATGACGACGGCGGATTTCAATCTGGATGGTGCGGCGGACCTGGCGGTCGCGAATGCCGACGGGCACAGCCTCTCGATTCTGATCGGGCGCGGCGACGGTCGCTTCACGCGGACCGACGTCGCCGCGCCCGGGGGACCGCGTGGCGTGGCGTCTGCCGACATGAATCGGGACGGCAGGGCCGACCTCGTCTATACAGGTTTCACCGGCAATCGCGTGCAGGTGCTCCTGGGCGACGGCCGCGGCGGCTTCGTTGCGGGCGCTGCGCTCGCGGGATTTGCCTCGCACCCGCAAGGCGTCGCCGCTGCGGACTTCAATCGGGACGGGACGCGTGATCTCGCCGTCACCTATGCCAGTGCCCGCGGCGGCCTGGCGATCGTGTCGATGGATCGCAGCGGCCGGCCGACAGCCTCACTGATACCAGGACCGGCGAACCTCAATCTGGCCGTGGCGGGAGATTTCAATCGGGACGGCTGGCTCGACGTGGCCGCGGCGTCAACCGCGAACAACGCGGTCGAAATCTTCGTCGGCAGCGGGTCGGGCATGCGGCATGCCGCGTCGTATTCGACCGGTGGATCGCCGCGCGGGATGCGTGCAGTCGACATCAACCACGACGGCAGGCTCGATCTCGTCACGGCGAACCGCAATGCCGACACCGTATCGATCTTCGTCGGCTCGGGAACCAGCGCCTTCGATCGCATCGATCTTCCGGCCGGCGGCGGCAGCCGCGACGTCGTCGCGGCGGACTTCAACCAGGACGGACGCCTCGATCTGGCTACGGGCAACCAGGACGAGGCGACGACGACCGTGCTCTTCAACGACACGGACTTCGTGCGCGCCGCCTACGTCTTCTCGCGCGCGCGGGTGCCGACCCACGAGAACTTTTCCACGGCACGCCCCGCCACCGGCGATTTGAACCACAACGGCATCCCCGACGTCATCGCCGACAGCTACGTGCTGCTCGATCGCGCCACGCTGCGAGTGCTGGAGGGCAACATCATCGATGCCTTTGGCGACCTGAACGGAGACGGCCACATCGACCTGATTGCGGCGGAATACGAGAGCGCTCCGCGTGTCTGGACCAACGACGGCCGCGGCACCTTTACGCCCGGCGATGTCGTGCCCGCCCCGGCCAGCCGCCAGTCGATCGATCTTGCCGACATGAACGGCGACGGCGCGCTGGATCTGGTGGTCTCCAGCTACGACTTCAGCAGCGCGATCGGCACGGTGGAGATTCTGTTGCGGCGATCGGACGGCGCCTGGGCATCGGCCAGCCGCACCAGCGTGCCCTCGTGGACCCTCAGCGTCGACGCCGTGGACCTGAACATGGACGGCCGCCTGGATCTGTTGACCACCTACTATCAGCCGGCACGGCTCGACGTATTCTTCGGTGACGGCGCCGGCCGGATCGCGGCGCCGCGTTCGTATGCGCTGCCGGAATACGGAAACGGCGTGGCGGCCGGCGACGTCAATCACGACGGCGCCGTGGACGTCGTCGTTGGCGGGTGGGAACATCTCTCGGTGTTCACGGGATCCCGTGCGGGACAGCTCACGGCCGCGGGAAGCATCGACTCCGAAGGGTTCGATCCCAAGCTCGCCGACATGAACATGGACGGCCACCTCGACATCGTCGCGGCGTCGACGTTCATTTTTGCCGGGGCCGGGGACGGCACGTTCGGCGTGCCGGAAAAGTTCGATACCCTTGCGTTCTACACCGCGGTGGCCGACTACGACGTCGACGGCCTGCCCGACCTCGTTTCCGAAGGCATCACGATCTATAACGAGCGGAGCGCGATCAATCGCCCGCCGGCGGTAACGCTTCCGGCAGACTTCGCGATCCAGTACTACTGGCAATACGGCGAAGAGGACTTCGAGATCTCTCCCGAAGCCAGCGATCCCGATGTCCA
Organism: Vicinamibacterales bacterium; assembly: GCA_050744685.1. Lineage (GTDB taxonomy): Bacteria > Acidobacteriota > Vicinamibacteria > Vicinamibacterales > 2-12-FULL-66-21 > JACCXG01. Next base: position 3,252 of record JBOGIX010000193.1, read on the forward strand.
CGCGCTCAGCTATGAATGGACCAATGCGGCCGGCGACGTGCTTTCGACCTTTCCCGCGCTGCGCCTGCGCTATCCGCCGGGCACGCATCGCTTCACCCTGACCGTGCGCGACAATCGCGGCGGCTCGGCGAGCGACGGGGTGACCGTCACCGTGCGGCCGAATCCCGAGATCGTCGTCCGCTACTACTCGTGGATCGGTACGTACTTTCCGTTCGGGTCGTGGGAGATCGTGGAAGACGCGTCCGCCGCAGACGGGTATCGCGCCCACGATCCGAACGCCGGCGCGGCGAAGGTTACAGTCCCCCTCGCCAATCCGTCGAGCGTCCTGAGCGTGGCCTTCATCGCCGACCCGACCCAGACCTACAAGCTCTGGGTCCGCGGCAAGGCCGACGGCAACCACTGGGCGAACGATTCGGTGTGGGTGCAGTTCTCGGGCGCCACGAACGCTGCCGGAACGCCGGTGTATCGGCTCGGTACCACGTCCGGCCTGGACGTGAACCTGGAGGAGTGCTCCGGGTGCGGCCTGTCGGCCTGGGGGTGGCGTGACGAGCGCTGGGGCCCGACGCTGGCGAGCGCGCCCGTGCTGCTGAAGTTTCCCGCCGGCGGTTTTCAGGAGATGGTGATCCAGACGCGCGAGGACGGCCTCTCGATAGATCAGATCGTCCTCTCCGCCGAGCGGTTCCTGATCAATCCGCCGGGCCCGGCCAAGAACGACACAACGATCGTGCCGATCATCGATCAATAGAAAATCGGGGCTCGGGGCTCGGTCCTCGGGGCTCGGTTCGGCCCCCGGGCCCCGAC
>JBOGIX010000194.1:0-4267 GCA_050744685.1 Vicinamibacterales bacterium
GCGGTCGCCGACGAAGCAGCGCGGCACGGCATCTGGGTGCTGCTGGATCTCTGCTACGAGAAGCTGATTTACGATCCCGTCCCGCACAACCTGGTCGGCGTGCTGAACACTCGCTTGCGCGATCACGCAGTGCTGTGCGGCTCGGCCTCGAAGGCGTACGCGATGACGGGCTGGCGCTGCGGCTGGATGCTGGCGCCGGCGGCGGTGGTCGCGGCCGCGAACGCGCTGCAGAGCCATTCGACCTCGAACGTCTGCTCGATCACGCAGCGCGCCGTGCAGGCCGCGCTCACCGGGCCGCAGACGTGCGTCACGGACATGCTCGACGAGTATCGCCGCCGCCGCGATCAGTTGTCCGGGTGGCTGGCCGCCGAACCGCGGCTGCGCATGGTGAAGCCGGCCGGCGCGTTCTACCTCTTCCTTGACGTCAGCGACTTCCTGTCGCCCGACGGCGTGCGCACCACCGCCGCGCTCGCGCAGTCGCTGCTCGACGAGGTGCGCGTCGCAGTCACGCCCGGCGAAGCGTTCGATGCCCCGGGATTCATCCGCATCTCGTACGCCACTTCGCTCGCCGAATTGAAGCGCGGAACGGACCGCATCCTCGAGTTCGTGCAGGCGCTGGAAGTCCGTCGGACCGCCGCGCGGGCGTAATCCGTAGGTACCAGTCGCCAGTTTCCAGTTCCCAGTCATTCCTTACTGGTCACCAGTCGGCTGTTCCCACTTGCGAGTGCCAGAAGCCGCACTGGCAACCACCAGGAGATCTGGAAACTGGATACTGGATACTGGGAACTGGAGACTGACCATGCTCTCGCCCGACTTCGTCGACGCCCTGCGCCAGATCGTGGGCGCCGACCACGTCAGGACCGATGACGACGCGCGTACGGCCTATGGGGCGGACGCGCTGAAGCGTGGCGCCCCGGCCGATGCCGTCGTCTTTCCGCGGGCCACGCCGGAAGTGTCGGGGATCGCCCGCCTGTGCAACGAGCACGGCATTCCCATCGTCCCTCGCGGCGGCGGCAGCGGCTACACCGGCGGCTCAGTGCCGGTGCGAGGCGGGGTGGTCGTCTCGTTCGAGCGCATGAATCGCATCCTCGAGATCGACGAAGCCAACCTGCTCGCGATCGTCGAACCGAACGTGATCACCGGCGACCTGCAGGACGCCGTCGAGAAGCTGGGGCTGTTCTACCCGCCGGACCCGGCGTCGCTGCGCCTGTCCGCGCTCGGCGGCAACGTCGCGGAATGCGCCGGCGGGCCGCGCGCATTCAAATACGGGACGACGAAGAACTACGTGCTCGGGCTCGAAGCAGTGCTGCCGACGGGAGAAGTGATCGAGACGGGCGGCAAAGTCGTGAAGAACGTCGTCGGCTACGACCTGACGCACCTGCTCGTGGGATCGGAGGGCACGCTGGCGCTGATCACGAAGATCATCCTCAGGCTCGTGCCGCTGCCGCCGGTGCAGGCCACGCTGCGCGCGACGTTTCGCGACGTCGACGCCGCGGTCGCCGCGGTGATCAATGTCGTGCGCGCTCGCGTCGTGCCGGCGGCGCTCGAGCTCATCGACGGCGAGTCGCTCGAAGCCGTCGGGCAGAACCTGGGAGTGCGATCGCTCGCGCCTGCGGGAACGGCGGCACTGCTGCTGCTTGAAGTCGACGGCAACCCCCCGGCGGTCGAGGAGGATGCCGCGCGCGCGGAGCGCGCCTGCCTCGAGTCGGGCGCAACGGCCGTTCACCGGGCGGACGATCCGGCCGAACGCGAGGAACTGTGGCGCGTACGGCGGGAACTGTCGTTGTCGCTGAAGCTGGTCGCGAAGCTGAAGATCAACCATGACGTGGTCGTGCCGAAGGGGCGGATTCCCCAGCTGTTCGAGCTCGTGGCGCGGATCAGGCGCGAGTTCGGGCTGCGCGTGCCTCTGTTCGGGCACGCCGGGGACGGCAATATCCACGTGAACATCATGATCGACCCCGAGAACGAGGACGAAGTGGCCCGGGCCCATGCCGCCGAGCGCGCGCTGTTCGAAGGGGTGGTCGCGCTCGAAGGCGCGATCAGCGGCGAGCACGGCATCGGCTTCTCGAAGGCGCCCTTTCTGCCGCTGGACCTCTCGGCGGACGAGATCGCCCTGATGAAGCGCGTCAAGCAAGCGTTCGATCCGAAAGGGATACTGAATCCTGGCAAGATCTTCTAGTCGGTACTCGGGGCTCGGTACTCGGGAGCTCGGTACCCGGGGCTCGCGACCGGGATCGGCGCGAGCCGGAGTCCCCCCGAGTACCGGGTACCGAGCCCCGAGTGCCGAATCTACCGAGCCTCGGAAAGAGAGAGTGGTGCTATTCTCGACTGATGACCTACCGTCGTACCGCCGTGCTGCTGGTGCCGGTGCTGTTTCTCTTCCTGGCCTGTGGATCCTCGTCTGCGCAGGCGCCGAAGGATGCCGAATCGCTGCGCAAGGAGATCGACGCCCTCAAGGCGCAGCAGACGGAGATGCAGGCGAGCCTGGACGAGATTCGCGAGTTCCTGCGGGCCGCGACGGGCGGGCGCTTCGGCGCGCCGTCGCTCGTGAACTCGAGCTTCGACGTCTCTGGCGCGCCGACCAACGGCCAGGCGACGGCGCCGGTCACGATCGTCGAGATCTCGGACTATCACTGTCCATTCTGCCGGCGGCACGTTCAGCAGACGCAGCCGCGGCTCTACTCCGAGTTCGTGCAGCCGGGAAAGGCGCGCCACGTGTTCATTCACTATCCGATCGCGCAGCTGCATCCCGACGCCTACAAGTCGCACGAGGCCGCGGCCTGCGCCGCGGATCAGGGGAAGTTCTGGGACCTGCACACCAAATTGTTCGAGGCGCCGGCGAAGACGAGTGAGGAATTGATTGCGCTGGCGGAGAAAGCCGGCCTCGACATGGGCCCGTTCCGCACGTGCCTGGAGTCGGGGACGCACGCCGCGGAAGTCAAGAAGAGCGTCGCGCGCGTGCAGCAGCTGAACATCAACGGCACGCCGATGTTCCTGATCGGCAGGACACCGTCCGGCTCCGAGCCGATGAAGGTGGCGAAGGTGGTCGAAGGGGCGCAGCCGTTCGAAGCGTTCAAGGCGGCGATAGAGGAGGTTGCAAAGTAGTTTTCAGTTGCCAGTTGCCCGTTGCCAGTTGCCAGTCATCAGGTTTTTCTGGTTTCCAGTGGCCAGTCGCTGACTGCATAACGAGAGACAGACCGGGAACTGGCAACCATCAACGATCTGGAAACTGGCAACTGGCAACCACGAAAGGATCTGGAAACTGGCAACTGGAAACTGGAAACTGACAATCGTCAGAGCATCTTCAGCCGCCCCCTCGTGCCGGGCAGAAACGGCGTCGACGTGATCTGCCCCTCGAACGCCTGGCCCCATCGGCCCGGTATCGCGGCGCCGCAGTCGGGGCAGCTGCCCGACGCAGTAATGCGATAGTTCTGGATGAAGTAGCCGAACCGCTCGACCAGGAGCGCACGGCAGCTGTGGCAGCGCGTGTGCTCGAGATCACCAACCTGCCCGGGCAGGTTTCCCGCGTAGACGTAGCGCAGTCCGTTCCGCTCGCCGATCTCCGCTGCCCGCATCAGCATCTCGGGAGTCGTATTCTCCGGATCGTTCATCCGGTAGTCCTTGTGGAACGCCGTTACGTGCCACGGGATGTGCGGCGACACGCTCGCCAGGAACGTTGTCAGGCGCTCGAGCTCGTCGGGGGCGTCGTTGAAGCCGGGAATGAGCAGCGTGACGATCTCCACCCAGATGTTCATCCCGTGCAGGGCACGGATCGTCTGCAGGATCGGGTCGAGGCGGCCGCCAAGCTGGCGATAGTGCTTGTCGTCGAAGCTCTTGAGATCGACCTTGTAGAGATCGATCCACGGATGAATGTACTGCAGCACGCGCGGCGTGCCGTTGCCGTTCGACACGTAGGCGGTCATCAGGCCGGCGGCGCGCGCCTGGCGGAAGATGGCCATCGCCCATTCGCTCGTGATGAGCGGCTCGTTGTACGTCGACACCATCACGCGCGCGCCCAGACGTACCGCTTCGCCGGCGAGGGCCTCGGGCGTGGTGTCGAGGGGAGGGGAGATCGCGTGCGGATCGCGCAGCGCCTGCGAGGTCACCCAGTTCTGGCAATACGAACAGTGCAGGTCGCATCCGAGCATGCCGAAGCTGAAGGCCAGCGCGCCGGGGCGGACGTGGAAGAACGGCTTCTTCTCGATCGGATCGCACTGCACGCCGCCGACGTAGCCCCAGGGCACGTGCAGCGTGCCGCCCCGATTGA
>JBOGIX010000195.1:0-3171 GCA_050744685.1 Vicinamibacterales bacterium
GGAACAGGTAGTAAGTCAAAACGACCCACAGCGCCGGCGGCGGCACGTCGAGGACGAGCGCCGGAACGATGTCCACGACGCGGGCGGACTGCAGGAGACCCCTCGCCGCCAGGTGCGCCGCCAACGCTGCCCGCGCGGCGGCGTCATCCCACCAGCCCGCCGTGGCCGTGAGCGCAATCCCGCCAATCTGCACGACCGTCATCAACGGAATGGCAAGGAAGTTCAGGACGAGACCGGCGAGCGGCACCCGGCCGAAGAGCGTCGCGCCAACGGGCGCGAGCGCCGCCTCGGCCGACACCGTCGCCGCCCCGAGCGCAACGATCGACGCGGTGATCCATCGCCTCGCTCGTGCGGCGGTGCGGCCGATCGGCCGCGTCACCTGGAGGCGCGGCACGCCAAGCAGGATGCCCAGCGTGGCGCCGAAGGACAGCACGAATCCCGGATCGAGCGCGACGACGGGCGACCACGCGGCGGCAAGGAGGCTCGCCACCGCCAGCGCATTCAGCGGCGAACCCCGATGATCGAGGGCGCGTGCGGCCAGCACGACGATCGCCACGGTCACCGCGCGCGACACCGACGGGGCGCCGGCGGCAACGGTCCCGTACGGCATGAGCGCCAGCCCGGTCAGCACGGCGCCCGTCCGGGCCGGCACCATCGTCACCCGCAGTGCCGCTACGATCATGAACGCGAGGACGGCGATGTTTCCGCCGGAGATCGCGATGACGTGATACGTCCCGGCCTCCTGCAGGCGCCGCTCGTCCTCCTCGCCGAGGCCGCTGCGGTCGCCGACGAGCACGGCGGTCGTCACCCCAGCGGTCGCGGGATCGAGCGGCTCCATCAGGCGTCGCACGCGGGCCCTGGTGGCCGCGCGGATCGCGGCCGCCGCCTCGGCGACGACCGATCCCTTCCGCACGAGCTCGACGAGCGCGCCGCTCTTCACGGCGCCAACGAGCACGATGCCGCGCCGCGCCAGCGCGCGCCGTTCGTCGGGACTGCCAGGATTGAAGTAGGTCGACGGCCGGCGAAGAAGCGCCGGCACTCTCACCGTGCGTCCGGCGCGCCAGTCGCCCGCGAGCGACTGCGTCAGCGCGCCGCCGACAGACACACGAACACCACCCAAGGCGGTTGCGTGGAAGGCAAGGTCATTGACCGACGTGACATCGATCGTCAGCGAGATGCCCGAAGCCGTCGGCGCGGCGTCTTCCCGCAGCTCCCCCTCGAGCACGATCGGATCGACGCGTGAGGCCTGCTCGAACCAGTGCAGGAGCGGCGGCCGGTAGGCGCGCTCCGCCGCGGTCGCGCCAAGCGACAGACCCGAAAGCCACGCGCCGAGCACAATGGCTCCCGTCGCCGCCGGCGCATCGTGCTGGAGGGCGCTGCCGATCGCGGCGACCAGCGCAAGCAGCGCGGCAAGGCCACACGTGAAGGCGGTCCCTTCGGGGGCGGTGTCGAAACGCAAGTTCGACACGACGCAGCCTCCGAGAAGCGGAATGGCGAGGAGAGCGGCGGGGACGCGCATCCGCGGCGCCACTGCAAGTTGCACGGCAGCGGCAAGGCGATGGGCCCGCGGTGCACGACCGGCCGATTGCGGTCGCGAGTGCCCGTTGAATCAGCGAGTTGCTAGCGGCGGGCCGCACGTCAGCAGGTGCAGCCGACGCCGGCATGCGGCAGTTGCGGCAGCAACTGCCACATCGTCACGACTTGCTGGCGGCAATTTCTGCGTGGTACTCCTGCAGCGCGCGGACGGTCAGTCCCTCGGAGTGAATCGCCTTGATGGCGTTGACCGTGGCGGCTGCGCCCGTGAGCGTGGTGATGCAGGGCACGCCGTGCATCATGGCGATGCGGCGCACCGTGCGATCGTCGAAGAACGACTCGCGGCCGAGCGGCGTGTTGATCACGAGCTGAATGCGATTGTTCAGGATCTCGTCGCCGACGTGCGGGCGTCCCTCGTTGACCTTGAAGACGATCTCCGCCTCGATGCCGTGGGCGCGGAGGAAGTTGGCCGTGCCCCTGGTGGCGACGAGGTGGAAGCCGACATCACGCAGGTCGCGCGCGATCTGGACCACCGCCGGCTTGTCGTGGTTGTTGACGCTGATGAAGGCCGAGCCGCCGGGCGGCAGGCGCTGGCCCGCGGCGAGCTGCGCCTTTGCGAAGGCGCTGCCGAACGTGGCGGCACCCCCCATCACCTCGCCGGTCGACTTCATCTCCGGCCCGAGAATCGTGTCGACGCCGGGGAAGCGCACGAACGGAAACACCGGCGTCTTGACGAAATAGCCCGCGACTTCCAGGTCGGCGGTGAGGCCCAGCTGCGCCAGCGTGCGCCCGAGCATCAGGCGCGCGGCGACTTTCGCGAGCGGCACGCCGGTGGCTTTCGACAGGTACGGCACCGTGCGCGACGCGCGCGGGTTCACTTCGAGCACGTAGACCGTGTCGTCCTTGATCGCGAACTGCGCGTTCATCAGGCCAACGACCTTCAGCGCCTTGGCGATGCGGCGGGTGTAGTCGCGGATGAGCGCCACGTGCTTCTCGGTGACCTTGTACGGCGGAATCACGCACGAGCTGTCGCCCGAGTGAATGCCCGCCTCTTCGATGTGCTCCATGATCCCGCCGATGACCACCGCGCCGGTCGCGTCCGCCACGGCATCCACGTCGAGCTCGACGGCGTCCTCGAGGAACTTGTCGATGAGCACGGGGTGATCCGGCGACGCGTCGACGGCGTGCGTCATGTAGCGATCGAGCGCACCCATGTCGTAGACGATGGCCATGGCGCGTCCGCCGAGCACGTAGGACGGCCGGACGACGAGCGGGAAGCCGATGGAGGTCGCCACCATGCGGGCTTCTTCGAGCGACGTGGCGATGCCGCTCGGCGCCTGTGGAATGCCGAGGTCCCACAGCAGCCTGGCGAACCGCTCGCGATCCTCGGCGAGATCGATCGAGTCCGGCGAGGTGCCCAGGATCTTGACGCCCGCTTCCCACAGCCGCATCGAGAGCTTGAGCGGTGTCTGCCCGCCGTACTGCACGACCACGGATACGTCCCCGCCCGCCTCTCCCTCCCGCGAGATGATCGAGAACACGTCCTCGAACGTCAGCGGCTCGAAGTAGAGGCGGTCGACCGTGTCGTAGTCGGTCGAGACCGTCTCGGGATTGCAGTTGATCATGACCGTCTCGAAC
>JBOGIX010000196.1:0-4148 GCA_050744685.1 Vicinamibacterales bacterium
CGCTCCTTCATCAGCTCCAGCGCGTCGAGGCCGAGGATGTCGCGCACGCCGACCTTGTGACCGAGCTTGGCGGGCGGCGTATGCGGGAGCGTGAGGCTGTACAGGCCCATGACCGCCGAGGCGATCGCGGCCAGGCGGAACTGCAGCGCAACAGCTTCCGCGTTCATGAAACTGATGACGAAGCCGGCCGCGATCCAGCCGATCGTGCCGAACACCCGGACCCGCGGGAACTCCTTGCCAGGGTCCTGCATCTGGTGGAACGAGAGTGAGTTGGTCAGCGCCAGCGTCGGCATGTAGCACAACGTGTAGGCGAGCAGCACCGGGTAGAACTGGCCGAAATCCGTCAGCGTCGACACCCAGAAGAGCAGGGCGGCGCCGACGAGGTGCAGGAACGCGAGGATCCGCTCGGTCGCGAAGAACCGATCGGCGACCAGGCCGACGAAGAACGGCGACACCATCGCGGCCAGGGCCGTCGTGCTGTACGCCACGCCGCTCTGCTGCCCGGAAAACCGCAGCGTCTGCAGCAGATACGTCCCCATCGTCACGTACCACGTTCCCCAGACGAAGTACTGCAGGAACATCATCACCGACAGCTTCGCGCGCACCTGGGCCATTAAACGCGACTCCTTTGATATCGACACGCTGCCAAGGTCCCGCCTCGCAGGCGAAAAGGGATGCGGTGATTGTATGCCGGAACCGGGAATCGGTGGCTCGGGCTCGGTACTCGGGGCTCGGTACTCGGGAGCTCGGGAACTGGGAACCCGAATCAACCACTCACCACCGGCAACTGGCTACTGGAGTCTGCGCGCGCCAGCAGAGAAGCTGGAAGCCGGAAGCCGGAAGCCGGTAGCTGGAAGCTGGAAGCTGGAAGCTGAAAATGGCGCCCGGCACGTGACCGCCCCGGGCGCCGAGGTCTCATTTGAACCGTATCGTCTTGAACGGCAGGTCGAACGGCGCAGTTGGCGTGAACAGCTCGTAGGTCGTCCCGTGGCGCGGGAATTCGCGGGATCTCGAGAGCTGCGACGGCCCGGGATCGGAGGCGCTGTGACCGCTGGTGATGCCGACGAGGCCGTCCTGGGCCAGCACGGCCTCGTACGACAACGCGATGCGGCCGGCCTTGTCCAGATGTACGGAGAAGTTGTTCGCACGGTCGCCGAAGAGCTCCGGTACGCTCACGAAGTGAATCGTCAGCGCATGCCTCTCCTCGCTGGCGATGACGAACCCGTTGGCCGGAAAGAGGTCGTTCCAGAGGGGAGCTACTCGCGGCGGCCCGCTCAGCAACGCGTCAACGCTTTCGATGGCGTCTTGATTGCCGGCCCCGAATGTCAGGTTGCCGTTCGCGTTCACGAAGACATTCGAATACGACGTCCCCTGGAACCGGAACGTGAACCCGAGGTCCACGGCCACACTGTCGTCGTTGTCCAGCGGAAGCAGTGTTCCATCGAACGCCTGGACGCTGAGCACGTAGCGGCCTGTCTCGCTGCCCGCCCCGCTGAACGTCGCGTCGGGGAACGTCGAGACGCCGACGATGTAGTCGGCGTTCGAAGGGGAGATGAACGCCAGCCGCGACAACGGGCCGGCGCCGCCGTCGTCGTCGATGGCGAGCGGTGTCCCTGACCTGCTGAACACGCCGAGCACCGTGTCCATCGACCCGGTCTGCACCTCCGCCACGACGATCTGTCCCGCCTTCGCGCGGATCTTGAAGAAGTCGACGTCGGAGGGCTTCTCGATCTCCGTGTATCGCAGGATGCTCGCCGAGGAGAACGGCACGGGCACGCGCCTGGCGCGAGCAAGGGTGTTGTTCGTCCCGGCCCAGCGATCGTTGTAGTCGAGCGTTCCCGTGTAGCGGATCGTCGAGCTGGCGAGGTCGAACGGCCGCGCCGTCGAGAAGAGCTCGTATCCCGCGGCGTCGCTCCAGAGCTCGACGAAGAAGCGCCGGTGACGGCTGAGATCCTGCTGCTGCTCGAACCGCGACGTGCTCTTGCCGCCGCAGCTCATGCCCGCGAGTCCGGCTACGGCGGTGGCCCCGCCGTAGGTCATGTCGACACGATCGAGCCGGCGATAGAGCGTGATCGAGAACGTGTTCGCGCCGGTCGAGGGAAACTCCGGCACGTCGGCGTACGACACGGTGAACGTCCGTTTCGTCTGCGCGAAGGTGACTACGCCCCCGGCCGCCGGATTGAGGTCGCGCCAGAGCCCGGCCGCTCGCGGGGGACCATCGAGGAACTCGAAACGCGACTCGCTGAAATCGCTGCTCGGCGCGCCGAACGTCAGGTTGCCGTTGGCGTTGACGAACACCGACTCGAATGACTCGCCGCACATTTCGAACCGGAACGGCAGCGTGATCTCGAGAGACCCGTCGTCGGCCAGGGGAAGGCGATCGCCGGGCTTGAACGCGTTCAGGATGATGTCGATGCCACTCACGAGGTCGCCAGCCGTGACCGAAATGGGGGTGAAGACGGCAGGGTCGTCGACATCTCGATCGTTGGTCTCGCTGGCGCCGTTCCAGAACTCCTCCGCGCCTGGCAGCGGCGAGAGCGGCGGCGTGCTGAAGCCTCCCAGCAGGATCTCATCGACGTAGATGGCGTACCTGCCGCCAGGCGTAAGGCCGCGCAGCGTGTAGGCCCCGGCCAGCGCCGACGCCTGGCTGAAGTTGTTCGTGAAGTTGCTCGAGATCGCCGACACCGCATCATCGTCCGGATCGGCAATGTTGCGGGCGATGACGTTCACGCCGGTCAGCCTGGTGCGGCCGTTCGACGCAAGGATGACGCCGGTGATGGTGCCGCTCGCCGCCGCGAACGCGGCCGTCGGATACAGCGTGGACAGCCCGACGATGTCGTCGAGATGCGGCGAGGAGGTGCCCGCTTCCGGACCGAAGTAGAAGGGATACATCGTCTCGACCTTGCCTGGGAGCACGATGCCCGGGAACGTGTCGTGCGGCGTCGGCCCCCGGTGATCGCCGATCGCGATCTGCCCGTTGACCACGGTGTGTGCGAGGTTCTGATAGTGCCCGAACTCGTGGACGATGATGTCCCGCGCCACGACGGCATCGGTGAACTCGGGGCCGTTCAGGAATGCCAGCCCCTCGAGGATCGTGCAGGTCCCCGGATCGGCCCACTCCGGGCCCGCGAAGCCCAGCACGCCGGAATCAGCCCCGAAGAGCTCCGTGAAGATCTCGCCCGTGTGGTCGAACACGATGGCCGAGAGACCGTCGGGCTCGGGCGCTTCGAGATACGGGAGGAAATTCTCCACCGTGACGTCGACCGGCAGCGGGCCGGCGTTCAGGAACGTGGTCGTGGCGGTGGGAATAGCCGCCCATCGGGCGAACGCGGCCTTCACGGTGGCGACCGCCTGCGCATTGTTCTGCGGCCCGAGATTGCCTCGATCGGGATTGAATGGGATGTCGAGGCCGCCGTTCGCCCAGAGGTAAGGCCTTCCGGGTTCGCAGAGCGCGAGCGGCCCGTTGGCGTGCGCCGCGGACGGCACGAGGACCGCGAAAGCGGCGATGAAGGCGATGACGATGCGTGTGCGCATGATCGGCCTCCTCAACGTCCGACGAAGCGGCGGATCGAATCACGAAGCGCGGCGTAGGGAATGGGACCGCGGCTGGCAGCGTCAGTCACTCCGGCATTCAGGCCGATATTGCGGTTGCCGTTGATTGCCGTTTCCTGGCCCGCCTTGCCCTCGACCTTGAAGACCCCCTGCTTCATGCCGACGGTGCTGGAGAGCCCGGCTGCGCTCGGCGTGGTGGCCAGAATCAGGTAATCGTGCCCCGTCCTGAACGACGGAAGGTCGTCGAGCGCCGCCAGGCGGCGCAGGATCCCGGTCGGCGTGCGCTTCGCCCTGCGCACGATCTGCAGCGTGGCGATCCGCTGCCCCTTGATCGTCTGGAACGCTCCCTTGAACGATTCGTCCACGCGAATCGTGTAGACCATCGTGGCGAGCTGCCCGCCGCCTGCGGTCACCGTCCCCTCGGAAACGCCGAGCACCGTGCCGCGGAAGATGCGGCCGGCCGCCTTGCACATCTGCTGCAGGTCCATGTGGCGGACGATCATCGACGCGGACGCGGTCTCGACACACGTCGCGACCGCGCAGACAACGGCCAGTGCGGAACAGGAGCGGAGCACGCGCATAGGGTTACCCTCCTT
>JBOGIX010000197.1:0-3810 GCA_050744685.1 Vicinamibacterales bacterium
CCGTGCCGAATAAGCGGATGCCGGCTCGACCGATTGCGATCCGATAGCTTCCCCCCACGTCCCCCTTCGTGACCGCGGCGAATCGGTACGCTCGCGAACCGAAGCTGACTGGGTCGAACAGCGTCACGTAGTGGTCGCCTGCGGCCTCCAGCTCGAAGGAGAGCTGCAGCGGCCCGAGGATGTGTGTGACGAGCGCTGAAAACTGGTGCGCCGAAATGGCCGATGCGCGGGGAAGGCCATCGCGGGTGCCCGCCGGAGGCGGGGCGTCAACGAACGTGTAGGCCACGCTGACTTGCAGTGTGCGATGTGGCTGAAGCCGGGTGTTGAGCTCCACGCCGCGCGCGGTGCGGCCGTCCGCGCTTCGGTAGCCCGACGATCGGCCGAACGGGTCGGTGGCGCGATCGAGCGATTGGAATGAGATCACCCGGGTGAGACGCGTGTGGAACCACGTTGCCGACACGAGAGCGCGCCCGCGCGACAGCGTCTGATCGACACCCGCGTCTACCGAGATCGACCGTTCTGGCTCGATCCCTGGATTGCCGAAGACACTGTAGCCGCGGCTGCCGAATGACACCCCCGCTCGTTCGAACATGGCCGGAGCGCGGTAGGCATTGCCGGCGTGCGCTCGCAGCTTTGTGCCGGTGCGGGCGAACAGCCGTGTGGCAGAGATATCCGCAGTGAGCGCTGACGGCGGCGACGCGAAGGAGGCTGCGACAAACGGCGCGCGCTCGCCAGGCACCAGCGTCACCTCCTTCAGCGTGAAGCGCTGCGCGCGCAGACTTCCCGCCACCTGCAGCGCGTCGAACCTCATCTCGTGGTGCACTGATGCTGCGTGGCTGGTCTGGACGATGTCGGCGTTCCAAGCCAGGGCACGGTTCACCGGCAGCGACTCACTCACGTAGCGCTCGCGCTCGAACTCGTAGGCGACCCTCGTGGCCTGTCGCGTGCTCCACTCGCGATCAGCGCGCGCGGCAAGCGTGTCGACCGTCGCCTGGAATCGCGATGACGTCTGCGGCACGGGCTCGAACGCCGACACGCCGAGCGGCCCGTCGCGGAACATCCTGTCGGTACCGAGACGATGAAATGAGACGGTGTAGCCGAAGGCTGATGAGGGACGCTGTTCGAACAGCACCAGCGTCGACACGAAGTGACTAGCGCGCGCGTTATCCGGATCGTTCGCGCCGGGGACGAAGGTGGCCGGCCCTCCCTCTACGAAGCCCGTCGCCGGCAGCGGCCCGACCGCGGCCGGAGATTCATTGATAGACGAGAGCGCGTCCGAACCGTAGAGCCGCACCGTCGCGCGGGCGGACGCGCCCAGCCGCACGGCGCTTCGTCCCTGAATCGACGTATTCCTCGCGTCATCGTCTCCGTCGATGCCACGGAGTGTGCGCGTATGGCCGGCGCCAAGGCTGAAGGTTGCGCGATCCGCGAACGCGCCGCCTTCGGTGTGCGCTGCCACCCGGCTGTATCCAAGCGCGCCGGCCTCGGCGCTGGCGTCTGCGGTTGGCCGGCCGGAGCCACTGGCGGTGATCAGGTTCACCGCGCCTCCGATCGCGTGCGATCCGTACAGCGACGCCCCCGACCCGCGAAGGACTTCGATCCGCTCGAGATTGGCAATGAGGAGCTCGCTGACAAACGCGGTCGCATCGCCCTGCGGCGCCGCCGCGTCGCGGAAGCGGACGCCATCGATCAGGAAGGCCGTGTCCTGCTCGCGCAGGCCACGCAGCTTCACCGACGTGAAGGAGCCTGGGCCCCCGAGCCGGTGAACGGTGGCTCCCGGTACTGTGCGCAGCGCGTCGGCGACAGAAAACTCGTTCCGTGCCGCGATCTCCCGCGCGTCGACAACCGTGACGGCCTTCGACACCTCAGAGGCTGTCTGAAGATGATCGGCGCCGGTGACGACGACGTGCTCGATCACCGCAGGCACGTTCAGCGAGATGGTGATGCGCGGGGTGTCAGCGCGAACCTCGATTGTGCGCGTCGCTGTCGCGAAGCCGGGCGCGTCGACAACGACGACATAGGTACCCGGTGACCGTGTCTCGAATCGTGCGTTTCCGGTGATGTCGCTCAGTCGGACGACAAGCAGGCGATTGTCGCGCAGCGCCGCTGCGACACGGGCGCCCGCGACCGGCGTGCCGGCCGGATCGGTGATGTGAATCGTCAGCGCGTGTTGCCGTGCCTGCGCGGCCGCGGGCAGGGAGAGCAGCAGCGGAAGCATGCTGCTCCACAGAAGAACAGACAGATGTGGCGTGGACATGGTTCCTCCTCGCCGCCCCTCGCGGCGCAAGGATGAGCCGTCCGAACTGAAGAGGGAAAAGGAAGGACGCCAGGCGTGGCGTAGCCTCCCACCTCCCCCTCGGAGGTCCGGGTCGGCGGTGACACGTCGGCAGGTCTTCGGACTTACGGGCGGTGGCGTGTGCCGTGCCTACTAGCGTCGCTTCCCAGCTCGTGAGAGCCAGTGCTGTTGACGCGTTCGTTCCCGATTACCGCTGCGGGGCAGTCCCGGACTTCAACCGGGTTCCCTCTTGCGACGCCTGGAATGCAGGCGAACCGACGCAGTGCTGAGCACTCTATGAGTGCGACGTGGGCGCTGTCAAGGGCGAGTGGCGCTGGGCATCTACATATGCCTCGTGCGCGAATGGAGCGTCCGAACCTGGCCGCTGCAGGCATGGTGCGGCGCGCTGCTCCGAAACGGCCCCCCCAGATCATGCCGTGCGTTTCGCATCTTCTGGCCTATGGCTCGAATGCCCGCCAGGCCCTCCGTACCCGCTCCATCAGGCGATCAAACCGCGGCTCACCTCGAAGGTTCGCGAGAAACGGCTCGTACTTCGAGAGCCATGGCACGTTGATGAACCCGAACTCGACTGCACGTTCGATGAAATCGATCGCCGCTTCAGGCTCATTCACCAGCGCGAAGCAATCGGCAACCCACCAGGCGAAGATCTCATCCCACTTTGCCGCGGCGCGCAGCTCGGGCGTCATGATGCGTAGCAGTTCGTCGCGCTCACCGCGGAGCGCGCAGGCCATGGCCGGCGCCAACCTCGCCCATGCCATCGCGGATGTGTCGCGCGCCACAGTGTCGAGCATCGCCACACCCTCTTCGCGGCGCCCGTTCGCCGCCAGCATCAGCGCGTGCATCATCCGTGGTGTCGGGTTAGCCGGATCGATGTCGACCGAACGCTGCGTCCAGGTGAGCGCCTCGGGATAGTTGCCATCGAACATCTCGACCATCCCGTACATCGTCAGGGTGATTGAGGTCAGTGGATCCACCTGCTGTAGGCGATCCATGAGCGCGCGCGCGAGGTCGGGTCGGCCGGAAACGGCGTAGTGATAGCCAAGCCAGAGCAGCGCTTCCGGATCATTGGAGTCGAGCACCAGCGCCTTTTTGTAATCGCGCGCCGCTCCGTTCGGGTCGGCACGATTGTGTCGGATCGTGCCGCGTAGACCGTGCCCTTTCGAGGACTCCGGGTTGAGTGCGAACACCTTCGCGGCGCAGGCTTCCGCCTTCCGCAGGTACTCGTCGTACTGCGACACGGGTACGATGCCGACGTTGACATGCTGCCAGTAGATGAGTCCCTCGGCGACGAACAGCAGCTCGTTGTCGCCGACAATGTCCTGCGCCCGGCGGACGAGCTGAAGCGCGTGATCGAGCGATTGCGTATTGAAGCTCCAGATGTCTTGCCGCGCGAGCAGGTAGTACTCGTACGCACGAACATCCCCGATGGGGTGCTGTGCAAGGCGCCGATCCTCCGTCGGCGTGAGTCTGAGCTGCAACGCGTCGACGATCTGGCGAGAGAGACGCTCCTGGAT
>JBOGIX010000198.1:0-3487 GCA_050744685.1 Vicinamibacterales bacterium
GGCATACACATCCCGGGCCGGCATTCGTGGTCGTGAAGAGTGGAACGTTGACCGAGTACCACGAGAACGGCTGCGTCTCCATCTACCAGGAGGGCTCGGTCTTCTTCGAGTCCGAGGGTGAGGTGCACCGCGTGGTCAACGAGGGAGGCGTCGTCAGCGAATCCTTCGCCACGTTCCTCATCCCGCACGGAAGTCAACCTCTTCAACCGGCTGCGGATCCAGGCCCTCGCACGTGCCAGCCGGACGGACGGCCAGGCCATGACGACGGACACGACTGAGAACGTGTGGCATCCCGGATGGAGTGGAGACGAACCGCCTGCTCCGCGCCTGCTGAATGGGACTATACTGGCGCCCCCCCAAACAGAGGAGGCGGAATGATCACTTCGTCCGCTATCGCCGACCTGCAGGCCAGGTTCCGTGGTGAGTTGCTGGCGCCCGGTGACGAGGGTTACGACGCGGCGCGCCTCGTGTTCAACGCGATGGTCGACCGGCGTCCGGCGCTCGTCGCACGGTGCACGGACGCCGCCGACGTCGCCGAGGCTCTCGCCTTCGCGCGCGATCACGGGCTGCTCGTCTCGGTCCGCTGCACCGGCCACAACATCGGCGGCTTTGCCGTATGCGACGGCGGTCTCGTGATCGATCTGTCGCGTATGAAGGACATCGCGGTGGACGTCGGCCAGGCAACTGTTCGCGTCGGAGCCGGCTGCAACTGGGGCGAGGTCAACGACGCGCTCCAGCCGCATGGCCTCGCGGTGCCGGGAGGGTTCGTCTCGGTCACGGGCGTATCGGGCCTCACGCTCGGTGGCGGGCTCGGCTGGCTCGTTCGCAAGTACGGACTCTCGCTCGACAACCTGCTCTCCGCGGACGTGGTCCTCGCGAACGGAACGTTCGTGACAGCCAGCGGATCCGAACACGACGATCTCTTCTGGGCCATACGCGGCGGCGGCGGCAACTTCGGCATCGTGACGTCCTTCCAGTTCAGGGCGCATTCAGTCGGCACGCTGCTCGCGGGAATCGTCCTGCACCCGGCGGCGCGTGCGGCCGAGGCGTTGCGGTACTGGCGGGACTACGACGCTGCTTCACCCGAGGAAACAGCGCTCGGCGCGCTGCTGTTCCACTTTCCGGACGATCCGTCGGGGCCACCACCTCTTCGGGGGCAGCCGCTCGTGGGGCTCGGCGGCGTCTACGTCGGACCTGTCGCGGACGGCGAGACGCTGCTCCAGCCGCTCCGCGGGTACGGGCCGCCGCTCGTCGACCTGTTTCGGCCGACGCCTTACAACGAGGCGCAGCGCATGGCGGATTTCCTCTGGCCGCCCGGCCTGCGCGGCTACTGGAAGTCGGGCTATCTCAGGGCGATGAGCGACGGGGCGATCGACGTGATCGCCGAGCACTTCGCGCGCGTGCCATCGAAACGGACGGTCGTCGTGCTGGAGCACAATGGCGGCGGCGCGATGGATCGCGTTGCCGAGCCAGCCACCGCGTTCGGCGATCGCGGCTGGCCGTACAACTTCGTCGTCACATCGGCGTGGTCGGATCCGGCGGAAACTGAGCGAAACATCGCCTGGACGCGCGAGCTCTTCGCTGCAATGCAGCCGTTTCTGGCGACTGGCGTTTACGTGAACTATCTCGATGCCGACGAGGGGGCCGATCGCGTGCAGGCCGCATACGGCGCGGCAAAGCTCGCGCGCCTGGCGTCGCTGAAGATGAAGTACGACCCGGCAAACATGTTCCGCATGAACCAGAACATCGCGCCTGCGGCTGCCGGCCCGAGCGCCGTGTGATTGTTCCGACGGACCACGGAGGCCGGCGCGTCAGTCAAGGAGCGCGTCGGCCCGCGCGGCCGCCGCGATGGTGCTCGAAAACCAACGTTTTCCCGCCGGTCCATTCGAGGTCGTCCGGGCCGGGAACAGGCCCGAGCAGCCGCTCGCCCCCGGCGTCGACGTAAGCCCGCAGACACTCGCGGTATATCTCGCGCGACCGGTCGACGAGACGCCGGAACTCGTGAGTCGTCCGAAGAGGATCGAGCCAGGCAGCTGGAACCGGCCGAACGCGTAGCTGCCCGACGGTTCGGACGTGGTGATCATCACCGACTGAGTGGAGCGGGGCTATTGTAAGGCAGCAGCGCTTCCCCGAGGACCATGTCCTGCGGCGGGGTGCAAGGGCACAGTGGACACACAAACGTCTCGAAGATTTGCGTACTTCTTGTACTAATGTAGTGGTATATTAGACAGAGCTAGTGCGCACTCGGGTCGCTGCAGATTGGAGCCATGTCGTGCCGACGCCCAACGCCAGACACACGCACGTGCGGTTCGTCGAAGAAATTCAGCAGGACGCACGGCTCGCGCTGAGGCTGATGCGCCGCGCCCCCGGCTTCACCGCGACGATCGTGCTCACCCTCGCCCTGGGCATCGGCGCGAACGCGGCGATCTTCGGAATCATCAACAGCCTGCTCCTGCGTCCACTTCCCATCGCCGACCCGCATCGGCTCGTCACCGTTTCATCGGACGCCGCGCTCGCGCGCGGGTACACCTCCGGATTCGGATGGACCCACGACATGTGGCATGCACTGCAGCCGCACGCGGCGCTGTTCGACGGCGCCCTGGCGTGGACACCCGCGCGATTCGACCTGGCCGGAAGCGGAGAGCGACAGCTGGTAGACGGCATCTTCGCCAGCGGAGGGTACTTCACAACGCTCGGCGTCCGCGCTGTTCGCGGCCGCACGTTCACGGCGGCAGACGACCGCCCCGGCGGCGGTGCGGACGGGCCCGTCGCCGTCATCAGCCATGGACTCTGGCAGCGGCGCTTCGGCGGCGCCGAGCACGTCATCGGCGCGCCGCTCGCTGTCGACGGGGTCACGACCACGATCGTCGGCGTGACCGACACGCAGTTCACGGGCGTTGACGTCGGACGGACGTACGACGTCACACTGCCAATCGCGGCCGAGCCGCTCTTCCGCCGCACGACCAGGTCGCGTGCGTCGCCGCTGATCGTCATGCTGCGTCTGAAGGCGGACCAGTCGATCGCGGCTGCCACGACGATCCTGCGTGGCCTCCAGCCAGAGCTCCTTGGCGTGTCCATCGAACGCATGTCGGCGGTCGAGCCTGCGCGGTATCGAGAGCCGTTCACGCTGGCGCCCGCCGCAACAGGGACATCGCTGCCGGTTCGCGGACCCCTCGGGCTGCGGCAGTCCTACGAACGTCCGCTGCTCACTATCATGGCGGTCGCGCTGCTGGTGCTGCTCCTCACGTGCGTCAATATCGCGAACCTGCTGTTGGCGCGCACGGCCGCACGTCGCTACGAGCTCGGCGTTCGCCTGGCGCTTGGAGCGCAGCGAGGCCGCCTCCTCCGCCAGCTCCTGATCGAGAGTCTTGCGCTGGCAGCACCAGGAGCCATCGGCGGTTTCTTCATGGCTCAGTTGATCAGCCGGGCGCTCGTTGCGCAGTTGTCGATACCGGCCGAGCGCATGGCCCTCGACGTGTCCTTCGAC
>JBOGIX010000199.1:0-2945 GCA_050744685.1 Vicinamibacterales bacterium
CCGTGACGCCGCGCGGCTATCGCGCCGAACCGCCGCCGGTCCTCAGCTCGGAGATGCGCGTTGCGTTGACCTTCGAGAAGGTCGGCGACGAGTGGAAGCTGCTGCGCGAGGGGCCCGCCGCCGACGACCTCGCGCTGTCGTTGATCCACGCATCGAACGACGCCGAGCGCGATGCCTTCCTGGCTGCCGAGCCGGATCTCCTCGGCGCGCAGCTGTTCACGGCTCTCGCCCGGCAAGGAGGCGCCGCGGCGGCCAAGCAGGATTACGTCAGGGCGCAGGCGATCTTCGAGCTCGTCGTGCGCTATGCGCGGCAGTCCGGGTTCAAGAAGGAAGAAGGCGAGGCGCTCCAGAACATCGCCAACGGCCTCTACTTCCGGCGGCAGTTTCCGGAGGCGCTGGCCGTCTACGAGCAGCGGCTGGTCCTCGAACGCGGACGCCAGGACGACACCGGCATCGCGGCGGCGCTCGGTGGGATTGCGACGGTCCGGTACTCGCTCGCCGAGTACACGGAAGCGCTCGAGCGGTATCGTGAAGCGCTGGCGATCCACGAACGCCAGGACGATGTGGCGGGCGTCGCGTTTACGACGCTCAGCGTAGGCAACATCGCCTACCTGCAGGGAGACTTTCAGACGGCGATTGCCGCCTACCGGCGCAGCCTCGACTTGAACCGCTCGATGCACCACGTGGATGGGGAGTCGCGCGCGCAGGAGGGTCTCGGCCTCGTCTACACGGCGCAGGGAGACTTTGCCGCGGCGCTCGACGCGCTCGACGGGATCCTGAAGGACGAGCGCATGCAGAGTTATCGCGGGCGGCTCGGCGCCGTGGCGCAGAGCGCCGGCGACGTCCATTTCCGCCTCGGCAACCTCGATGTGGCGAAGAAGCTGTACGAAGACAGCCGCGCCCATTTCGAATCGCTGAAGGACATGGCGAACGTCGGCCGTGTGCTGCAATCGGCAGCGCTCGTCGAGCTCGTCGCGGGGCGCTTCGTGCAGGCGGAGGAAGGCTACAAGCGCAGCGGATCGATCTGCACGGCCGTCGAGGATGGCGAGTGCATCGCCCGCGCGACCGCCGGCCTGGGCTACGCGCAGGCGGCGCAGGAGAAGTTCTGGGACGCGGCCGGTTCGTACCGCAAGGCGGTGGATCAGTTCAGCGCCCTCGGCCGCGGGGAAGACGCGGCCCGGGCCGAGATCGGATTGGCCCAGGCACTCATGGGGACGGAGGACTTCGCCGGCGCGATCGGTGCAGCGTCGCGCTCCCGTTTGTCTGCCGCAGCGATATCGAACGATGACGTGCTGTGGCGCGCCCTCACGGCTGAAGCACGCGCCGTCCGGAAGCTGGGAGACCAGGCGCGGGCGCTCGGCGTGGCGCGTGCCGCGGCCGGCGTACTCGATCGGATGCAGGCCGAGGCGATCGACAAGCCGGGCGCGCGCCTTCCCGCCGACGCGTCGGCCGCGTTCGCCACGTTCGCGATCCTGCAAGCGGAAGCCGGCGATGCGCCGGGCGCATTCGCGACCACCGAGAAAATGCGCATGCTGGAGATTCGCGGCCGGCTGGCCGTGAACGAACGGGACATCGCGCGCGGCATGACCGCAGCCGACAGGGAAGAGGAGCGGGCGCTTTCCGCGCAACTCGCCACGCTGCTCGCACGCCTGAGTCGCGAGAAGGGGTTGCCCAAGCCGGACGCGTCGCGGATCGCTGCGCTCGAGAAGGACATCGAACAGGCTCGAGGCGCGCGCGCCGTGTTCCTGCAGCGATTGTTCGAGACGCTCCCGGATCTCCGCGTGTGGCGCGGCCTCGCACCGTCGCGCACGGCGCCCGACGCCGCGCCATTGCTGGACGTGGGTACGGTGCTGCTGTCGTTGGTCATGGACGACGACGACCTGCTGGTGTTCGCGCTGAGCAGGACGGTTGGCGAGCTGGAAAGTGACATCGGAGCGGTCGGGAACGCGGGAGCGCCCGCCGCGGCCGAGGTCGCAGTCGAGGCTCATGTCGTCCCGATCCGCCGGCGGCAACTCGGTGAACATGTCGCGGCGCTGCAGCGTCCGGCAGCACTCGGCGATCTCGGCGCGTGGCGCAAGGCGGCTGCGGAGATCGTGGCCCTGCTGCCGCCGGCCGTCATGCAGAGACTGGAAACGGCCTCGCGGGTCATGATCATTCCGCACGACGTGCTGTGGCGGCTCCCCTTCGAGGCGCTGCCGACGGGAGAAGGCCTGTTGATCGATCGTGCCACGGTGCGGGTTGGCGCGTCGCTCGACGCCCTGCTGCGTGCGATCGAGGTCGTTCCGTCGATGAATGGCGGCACGTTGATGGTTGGCGCGCCCGTCCTCGCACCGGCGCGATCCGAACGCCTGAAGCAGACGGCGCCCTCGTGGCCGTTGAGGGAGGCAGATCACACCGAGCTCGAGCTCACGGCGGCCGCTGCCGGTTATCGCGCCGAGGACATCGGAGTTCGGCCTCGCGGCGCGGCCTCGGATCGCGTTGGGGGCATTCCTGCGGCGGCTCTCACTTTGAGTGGTGCCGCTGCCACGGAAGGGAAGGTGCGCGAGGCTGCCGCTGTCGCGCCGCTGCTTCATGTGGCCGCGCCGTTTCGCATCAACGCGGCAAGCCCGTTGTTCTCACCGATTCTTCTCAGCATGCCTGAGGCCGCGGGTGCGCAGCAATCGCCGCAGGGCGGCGCGTCTTCCAGCGTCCAGGGTGCGCGTCCTGCGCCGCCGGCGGTCGACGCGAGCGATGACGGTGCCCTGGAGTTGCGGGAGATCATGAACTTGCACCTCGGTGCCGGCGTAGCCGTGCTGAGCGACGGCGCGGCGATGTCGATGCGCGACGGCGCCGCGGCTGCCGGAATCGTGGAATGGGGATGGCTCGCCGCCGGCGTGCCGTCGCTCATCGTCGCGCGGTGGACGTCGCTCGAGGGTGCGCCGGGCGTACTCGAAGGGTTTCACCGG
>JBOGIX010000200.1:0-6224 GCA_050744685.1 Vicinamibacterales bacterium
GATCAACATCGAGGACCTGCGCGCGCAGGCGCGGCGCCGCCTGCCGCGCGCGATCTTCGACCTGTTCGACGGCGGCGCCGAGGACGAGCTCACGCTGCGCGACAACCGTCGCGCGTTCGAGGACGTCACCTTCCGGCCGCGCTGCGCCGTGGCGACGCCTGCCTGCGATCTGACCACCAGCGTACTCGGCATACCGCTCGCCCTGCCCTTCCTGCTCGCGCCGATCGGCAGCACGCGGTTGTTCTATCCGCGCGGGGAAGAGGTTGCGGCGCGCGCCGCCGGGGCGGCGGGGATTGGCTACACGCTCTCGACGTTCTCCGGCTGCCGGCTCGAGGACGTTCGCAGCGCGACGGCCGGGCCCGTGTGGCTGCAGTTGTATCTGGTCGGCGATCGCAGCTCGACGCGCGAGATGCTGGAACGCGCGCGAGCGGCGGGTTACTCCGCGCTGGTGGTGACCATCGACACCGCGATCGCCGGCATGCGCGAGCGCGACATCCGCAACGGCACGCCGCAGCTCGTGACGCGCCGGCCGCTCGCGATGCTGCCGTTCCTGCCGCAGTTCCTCGTCCGTCCCCGCTGGCTCGCCCGCTTCCTCGCCGACGGCGGCCTGATGAAGTTCCCGAACGTCATCATGCCGGACGGCAGCCCCATGCTTTATGCAGACGTCGGCGGCTCGCTCGAGAAGTCCCTCATCACCTGGGCCGATCTCGCATGGATCCGCGACGTCTGGCGCGGGCCGATTGTCGTCAAGGGCATCCACACGCGCGAGGATGCGCGCTGCGCGGTGGACGCGGGCGCTGACGCGGTGGTCGTGTCGAACCACGGCGGCCGGCAGCTCGACGGTGTCGCGGGTTCGTTACGGATGCTGCCGGAGGTGGTCGCCGCCGGCGGCGACCGCGTCGAGGTCCTCATGGACGGCGGCATCCGCCGTGGCAGCGACATCGTCAAGGCGCTGTGCCTCGGCGCACGCGCGGTGCTCGTCGGTCGCGCGTACACATATGGCCTCGCTGCCGGTGGCGGCGCCGGCGTGTCTCGCGCGATCGAGATACTGCGGGCAGATCTGGTAAGAACGCTGAAGCTGCTCGGGTGCCCTGCGATCTCGCAGCTCGATCCGACGTATGTGGACGCGCCGTTCGCGCCGGCTCGATCGACCGCCGCCGTGACCGAAGCTGCCCACACGGCCCGCTTCGAACATTAAGCATGAGGACGTCAAAGATGGCTCAGGGGTAGCGCGGTTCAGCGTTCAGGGTTCATGGTTCGCCCGGGGAAGATTCAAGGTTCAGGCATGAACCGACCAGAACGACCAGAACCTGAGTTCTACTCCGCCGCGAACACCGGCACATCGCGTGTCACGGCAATCACGCCGATGGTGCCGCGATCCGCAAACTTGAGCCCCGAGCCGGGCACCAGATCGACGACGGTGCGCGACGCCAGCACCTCGCCCGGCCTGGCGGCGAAGGCGAGGCCGGCGCTGATCCGGGCAATCGGCCCGCCGCGGGAGGTGACCTCGCACTCGCCAATGTGCACGCCCGCACGAACGCCTATGCGCGATCGCTGCGCGACCGTCGCGACGGATCGTCCGCACTGCACCGCGCGCCCCGGGCCATCGAACATCGCCACCAGCGCCGCGCCGTCGGACTCGACGAGGCGGCCGCGATGCCAGGCGACTTCCTCGGCAAACACCCGCTTGATGTGAGTGGCGTCGCGGTCCGAGGCGTCCGACACCAGCGTCAGCACAGTAGCCAGCACGTGCTCGCGTTCCGCGCGCACGTGGGCGAGCGAGAGGAACCGCTCGATCTCGACGAGGATCTCTTCCTGGTTGCCGGCAAACGGCAGGTGATCGTCGCCGGGAAGCTCGACGAACGCGGCCCCGGGAATCTTCGACGCCAGGTAGCGGCCCTCTTCGACCTTGAGGCACAGGTCGCCGCGGCGGTGGAGCACGAGCGTCGGCACCCGGATCGACGGCAGCACGTCGCGGATGTCGATCGCGGCGTTCATGCGCGTGAGCGCCACGGCGGCGCCCGGGCTTGCGCCCATGCGGAGAAACGAGGCCCACCAGTCGCGGAACGCGGGATCGGCGGCCCTCGAGGGCGCTCGTGTGTCGATGCCGACAGGCCCGCCCCACTGCGCGATCATCAACTCACAGAACGCGTCGCGCTCCTCGGGTGTGGTGCCCCACGGGTAGTCGTCGTCGCGAAGCCGGCGGGCGTAGCTGCCGATCATCACCAGCGCGTGCGTCTTCTCGGGATAGGTCGCGGCGAACACGCTGCAGAGCGGACCGCCTTCAGAGATGCCGAGCAGGACGGCCCGTTCCGACCCGGCCGCTTCCATCACCGCGCGCACGTCGTCCAGGCGCTGTTCGAGCGTGGGCAGCTGCGCGACCGGCACGGGATCGGACAGGCCCGTGCCCCGCTTGTCAAAGATGATCAGGCGCGCCATGGACGAGAGCCGATCGAGGAAACGCGCGAACGACGGCTCGTTCCAGAAGTATTCCAGGTGCGAGACCCATCCCATCACGAAGACCAAATCGATCGGCCCGGAGCCGACAATCTGGTACGCGATGTTGACGCTGCCGCTACGGGCATAAGAGATGCGGCCCGCAGCGGGCGCGGGGATCGTGGCGATGGCAGCAGCGCTAAGGGGCATCGCAGCCGCGTGTGACACGACTGCACCCGCGGTGACGGCACCCGCTCGTGACGCAGGGAGTGCGTCCGCCGCGGGCCAGACCTCCTGAGCGATTGGCGCGATGAATCGATAGCCGCGCCGATGCGCGGTTTCGATGAAGCGCGGCGCGTGCGGATCGTCGCCGAGCGCCTTGCGCACCTCGCGAATCGTCGACTTGAGCACGGCATCGCCGACGAACACGCCCGGCCAGACGGCATCGAGCAGCTCCTGCTTCGAGACGAGCCGCCCGGCATCGCCGACAAGGAAGCTCAGCAGTGAGAAGGCCTTCGGAGTGAGCGGAACGGGGTCGCTCCCGCAGTACAAGTGGCCGCTGACGGCGTCCAGCCGGAACCCCGCGAAGGTGAGGACGGTATCCGACTTCATGACGATCCCCGGGGGAAGTGTTGTGGCCGTCATTGTATCCTCTGGGCGGCGCCCGGCGCGCCTTACCAATTCCTTACAACTCCGTCACCGCTCGGGCACGGCTTTCACGTCCGAATCCTCGTATTGTCTGACGAAGGGAGACAGGACATGCAACCCGTAACACCCATGGCGATCCTGCTGGCGATCGCCTCCATTTCGTTCGACGCACCGGCAGCCCTGGCACAGACCCCGGCACCGGAACACAAGCACTACGAGAAGCCCGCCGGCTACGACAAGCCGGCCGCGCCCGGGATGCCAGTCGCGCCCCGGCTGCAGAACCTCGGTGTGCACACGTTCAAGGTCACGACGAAGAGCCCGCGCGCGCAGCTCTTCATCAATCAGGGGCTGAACCTGGCGTACGGCTTCAACCATGCCGAGGCGGCCCGATCGTTTGCCGAAGCGGCACGCCTCGATCCGAACTGCGCCATGGCGTATTGGGGCCAGGCGTTCGTGCTCGGACCGAACATCAACGCAGCCATGGAGCCGGAGGCGGAGCCGAAAGCGGTGGAGCTCGTGCGGAAAGCGGTGGCGCTCAAAGCGCGCTTGACGCCGCGCGAGCGTGCGTACATCGAAGCACTCGCCGTGCGCTACACCGGGAACCCCGACGATCGCGCGAAGGCCAATCGCGCGTTCGCCGATGCCATGCGGAACGTCGTCGCACGGTTCCCGGATGATGCAGACGCGCGGACGATCTTCGCCGAGTCGCTGATGGATCTGCGTCCCTGGAACTACTGGACGCGCGACGGCGTAGCTTATGACGAGACCCGCGAGATCCAGGCCTCGCTCGAACGGGCCCTCGCCCGCAATCGCAATCATCCGGGGGCGCTGCACCTCTGGATTCACCTGTGGGAGGCCACTGATACTCCGGAACGGGCGGAAGCCGAGGCCGATCGCCTGCTGCCGCTGATGCCGGGCGCGGGCCACATCGTGCACATGCCGGCGCACATCTACCAGCGCGTGGGGCGGCATGCAGACGTGATCTCGTCGAACCTGCTGGCGGCGAAAGCCGACGAAGCCTACATCGCGCAGTGCCGCGCGCAAGGGCTGTATCCGCTGGGCTACTACCCGCACAACCTGCACTTCATCTGGATGGGTGCGACGGCGAGCGGGCAGAAGAAGCTGGCGCTCGACTCCGCGCAGCGGCTCGTCGCGGCCATTCCGCGCGAAGCGCTGGGCACGGTGCCGATCCTCCAGGGTTTCGTGGTGGTGCCGTACTGGGCGATGGTCCGGTTCGGTCAATGGGACACGATCCTCGCGGACCAGGGCCCCGCGCACCAGACGCCGTTCACGCGCGCCGCGTGGCGCTACGCACGCGCGATGGCGTTCACCGCCACCGATCGCCTCGACGATGCGGAGCGCGAGCTGGAGCAGTTGAAGCTGATGGTGTCGGATCCCGAGCTGAAGAAGCCGGTGACGTTCTCGAACAACACGGGCTACGCCATCATGCGCATCGCCCCGGAGGTCGTGGCCGGCGAGATCGCGGCGAAGCGAAAGGACTGGGACCGCGCGATTCTGCACCTCGATCGCGCCGTGCGCTACGAAGACGCGCTGATCTACCAGGAGCCGGCCGACTGGCACGCGCCGGTGCGGCAGAACCTCGGCGCCGTCCTGCTCGACGCCGGCCGCGCCGACGAAGCGGAAGCCGTGTTCTGGGAGGACCTGAAGAAGAACCCGGAAAACGGCTGGTCGCTGCTCGGCCTGACCAATGCGCTGAAGGCACAGGGCAAGGACGCAGACGCCGCGCTCGTCGAAGCACGATTCCGCAAGGCGTGGAAGGACGCGGACGTCAAGCTCATGACCGCGAGGATCGGGAAGTAAGGAACTGGGGAAGTAAGGAACTGGGGAAGTAGGGAAACGGACAATGACTACGTTTGTGACACTTCCATACGTCGTGGAGCCGGCTGAGGGATTGGACGCACCGCTCGGGCAGCTGGGCACCGTCCACAAGGTCCCCGCCTATGTCACGGAGGGGCGCGTGGCGGCGGTCGAGCACACGCTGCCGCCGCATCATCTCGCCGCGCCGCTGCACCGGCATTCGCGGGAGGACGAGCTCTCGATCGTCCTGACGGGCACGCTCGGGGCCAAGCTGGGCGACGACGTCGTGGTCGCCGGCGCGGGATCGTACGTGCTCAAGCCACGGGGGCAGTGGCACACGTTCTGGAACCCGGGCGACACCGAGCTCCGTTTCATCGAGTTGCTGATACCGGGCGGGTTCGACGCCTATTTCCAGTGGCTATCGACCCTGCTCTCGTCGAACGAGCCGCGCGACCATGCCGCCATCCAGGCGCTCGCGGCGGAGTACGGGCTCGAGTTCGACTTCGGGAGCGTGCCGCTGCTCTGCAAGGAGTTCGGCCTCAAGTACGGGTGACCTTGTTGTCCTCGCGGCCATCTTGCGGCGACACTTTCACTCCCGGCACACCTGGATCGTGACCAGGTCCTCGCCGCCGAAGCGCGCTGGCTTCACACCGATCGTCCGCACCTGATACCGGCCGGATCCGGATGTGAAGCGCAGCGTCGGCGGCTGCCGGGGCGGGAAGGACGCCGGCACGGTCAGGGGACCGAACCGTTCCAGGTTCCTGCCCGGCCTCGACAGGCGCTCGAAGGCGCCGCGTTCGAGCTTGCCGGAGGACATCTCGAACGGACTGTAGACACGACCGACCACGACGAACAGGTCGAAGGGATCGTAACCGCCGACGAACTTCGACTGGATGTCGTCGACCCACACGAACGCGAATTTCAGGTCGAGCCCGTCGAGGCGCAGAAACGACTTCTGCGCGAGGTCCCGCGGCGGCAGGCAGTTCCCGTTCCGCTGCGCCGCAGGCTGCGCCGATGGTTGCGCCGCGAGTGCCACCGCCAGCAGGGCGGCAGCCGCGCCGATCCGGAACCTCATTGCGCCCCTCCTTCGGAGCCTGCGAACTGGCCGGACGCGCCGCGAATGAGCACAGACCGATACTCGAAGCCCCCCTTCAACGTGAACTCGTCGACGAAGTCGACATAGCCCGGCATCGTCACCGTGAGTCGCACGAGCTCGTCGTCGCTCGTCAGGAGCTCGCCGAGATCGACGTTGTACTTGCCGCCGCTGACGCTGTGGACCGGCCGCGTGCGCGTGCCGGTGCGGGGATTTTCGACCACGACCT
>JBOGIX010000201.1:0-2635 GCA_050744685.1 Vicinamibacterales bacterium
GCCGCGGACGTGGCGCGCGCGGCGGAGGGGCGGCGGACGCGCCCGCGAGCGACGAGATCGTCGGCGATCCCATCGGCCGGGAGGGCCTGCTCGAGGATCTCGCGGGCGAGATGATCCCGTACACGCCCGAGGAGCTCCTCGAGATCGG
Source organism: Vicinamibacterales bacterium (assembly GCA_050744685.1). Classification (GTDB taxonomy): domain Bacteria; phylum Acidobacteriota; class Vicinamibacteria; order Vicinamibacterales; family 2-12-FULL-66-21; genus JACCXG01. The sequence goes on from JBOGIX010000201.1 coordinate 149, forward strand.
CAATCGCGAGTACGCGTGGAGCGAGGCGGAGATGAAGAAGGCGTCGCGCCAGATGGGCTTCGGCGGCGACTGGATGAAGGCACTCGAGCAGGTGAAGAACACCTACGTGCCACGCGGCGGCCAGCCGGCGCTCATCCGCGATCTCGCGCTCGAGGCCGAGCAGTACCTGAAGAAACACGACCTCGTTTCCATCCCGCCGCTGGCCTCGGACATCTGGCGCATGCAGATGATGTCGCCCGAACGGCAGCGCGTGAACCCGTTCTTCACCGGCGGCGAAACGATCAGCGTGTCCTATCCGACCGACTCGATGACGCCGGAAGAACATCTCATGAGCATGCGCGGCAACGGCGTGCACGTCTCGCGCGCCACCGTCCAGCACGAGCTGATCCCGGGGCACCACCTCAAGAACTTCATGGCGGATCGCTACAACGCGCATCGCGCGCTGTTCAGCACGCCGTTCATGGGTGAGGGATGGGCGCTCTACTGGGAGCTGTTCCTGTGGGACCACGGCTTCCCGCGATCACCCGAGGATCGAGTCGGCATGCTCTGGTGGCGGATGCACCGCGCCGCGCGCATCATCTTTTCACTGAACTTCCATCTCGGCCGATGGACGCCCGAGCAGGCGATCGACTTTCTCGTGGAGCGCGTCGGTCACGAGCGGTTCACGGCGACGGGCGAAGTACGCCGCTCGTTCGCCGGCAACTACTCGCCGCTGTACCAGGTGGCTTACATGATGGGCGGCCTGCAGATCCGCGCCCTCGCGCGCGAGCTGGTGGGGACGAAGAAGATGACCGCCAGGCAGTTCCACGACGCGATCCTGCGCGAAGGCAGCATGCCAATCGAGATGCTGCGCGCCGCGCTCACCGATCAGCCCCTCGCCCGCGATTACCGCGCGCAGTGGAGATACTACGAGGTGCCGCCGGCACGATGACCGCTGGCTGCAATGCCATGAATGCCAGGAATGCCATGAATGCCAAGAATGCTCACGGGGTGATAGCCGGGCTTGATGCCAAATAGCCGCACCTGCAAGCCGCGATCAGATCAAGGAGCTCCAAAGGGGTGCAGCTGGCAAGGCATCGTTGAATCCTGGCTGCGATCAAAGTCCACGGCTCCTCTGCTCCCGTGCTCCTTTTTGAGCTCTTGATCCGATCGCAGCATGACACGCCCGAACGTCCGCGCACGCGACGCGGGAAGCCGGAAGCGGGAAGCTGGTATAGCATTCCCCATCCCATGACGACCCACATGCACTCGCCTGTACACGTCGCGCCCGATCGGCAGATCCGGGACCTACCTCAACCCCCTCGCGACCTCTGGCGAATCGTCGGGCCCGGCGTCATGGCCGCCGGCGTCGGGTTGTCGTCGGGGGAATTCGTGCTCTGGCCGTTCATCGCCTCGCAGGTCGGCCTCGTGTTCCTCTGGGGCGCGGCGCTCGGGGTCGTCACGCAGTTCTTCCTGAACATGGAGATCGAGCGGTACACGCTGGCGACCGCCGAGACCGCGATGACCGGCTTCAACCGGTTCTGGAAACACTGGGGGCTGGTGCTCGCGGTGCTGGTGTATTTCGCGAACCTCTGGCCCGGGTGGGCGATGAGCTCGGCCACGCTCGCCACCTTCATCTTCGGCGGCAACGCCACCTACATCGCGGTGGGATCGCTCCTCGTCATCGGGCTGGCCCTCACGCTGGCGCCGGTGGTGTACGTCGCTCTCGAACGGTTGTTGTTCGTCAAGGTCGCGGCCGTCGTGGTGCTGATGGGCCTGGCCATCTGGCTCGCCATCGGGACCGACAGCTGGCGGGCGCTGCCCGGCGGATTTTCCACGGCGGCGCGGCTGCCGACCGAGCTCGGGTTCGCGCTCCTCATGGGCGCGGCCGCCTTTGCGGGCGCCGGCGGCGGACAGAATCTCTGCCAGAGCAACTGGATCCGCGACAAGGGATTCGGGATGGGGCGCTACGTTCCGCGGCTCGTGAGCCCGGTGACGGGCGTCGAAGAAGCGGCGCCGGTCGCGACGAGTTTCATGTTCGAACCGACACCGGCGAACATGGCCTCCTGGCGCCGCTGGTGGCGCTTTGCGAACGTGGAACAGGCGCTCACGTTCATGCTCGTCACCATCGGCACGATCTGCCTGACCTCCATGCTCGCCCATTCCACGCTCTTCGGCACGCCGAACCTGCCGAACAACGTGACCTTCCTCCTGCGCGAGGGACAGCAGCTGCAGTCGGTCGTGGCGCCATGGTTCGGCGTGCTCTTCTGGGCGGTCGGCTCGTTCTCGCTCTTCGCCTCCGCCATGGGCATCGTCGACTACACCAGCCGCCTGGCCGCCGATGTGCTCAAGACCTCCTACCTGCGCAAGGCGTCGGAGAACCGGTTGTACTTCGGACTGGTGTGGGGCCTGGTGATCCTCGGTTGCACCATCCTGCTCGCCGGCTTCAGTCAGCCGCTCGTGCTGCTGGTGATCTCGGCGTGCGTCGGCGGCGGGATGATGTTCATC
>JBOGIX010000202.1:0-5860 GCA_050744685.1 Vicinamibacterales bacterium
ATGCCGGCTGCCTGTTCGCGCTCGACAGTGATGCGCATTCGATAGGAGAGCTCCGCTTCACGGCCGTCTCCATCGCGCATGCCCGGCTCGCCGGCATTCCGTCCGAGCGGGTGATCAACTGCTGGAGCGACGAACGGCTGGCGGAGTGGATGGAGGGACAGCGAAGCAGAGGAGCTGCTTCGTGAGCGATCTTCCGCCTGAAGGCGGAAGCCACCCGCTCGGCGGACGATTACATTCACACGCTCTGAAGCCGGAAGCTAGCTCCGCGCAGAACAGGTGGCTTCCGCCTTCAGGCGGAAGGTGTTCAGCTGACATCGAGCGTCCGTCAGGACCGTGTCCGTGCGGCTTCTGCGCGATAGTACCGGGACGGGAGCGGGTGGCCGACGCGGCCTTCGATGAACGCTGACGCGGAGACGAGTGCCGCGAGGTCCACGCCGGTCTCGACCTCGAGTCCGTTCAGCATGTAGACGAGATCCTCGGTCGCCAGGTTACCCGTCGCGCCCGGCGCGTAGGGGCACCCGCCCAGGCCGCCGCAGGAGGCATCGAACGTCCTGATGCCGAGGCCCAGCGCGGCGAGCACGTTCGCGAGCGCCGTGCCGCGCGTGTCATGAAAGTGCAGCGCGATTCGATCGAGGGCAATACGCCCTGCCACGGCGCCGACGACACGCGGCACCTGGCCTGGATGAGCGATGCCGATGGTATCGCTGATGGCAACCTCGAACGCCCCTATCTCGATGAGGCGCCCGGCAACGTCTGCCACGCGCGACACGGGAACGTCTCCTTCGAACGGACAGCCAAACGCCGTCGAGAGGTAAGCCCGGACGCGCATGCCGAGCTCGCGCGCCCGCGCGCAGACGGCCGCATAGCTCTCGAGCGACGTCTCGATGGTCTGGTTGATGTTGCGCTGGCTGAACGTCTGCGAGGCCGCGGCAAAGATCGCGACCTCACGCACGCCCGCGACACGCGCGCGCTCGAGTCCTGCAAGGTTGGGCACGAGCGCGGTATACCGCACGCGGGGATCCTGCGTGATACCGGCGAATACGCCCTCGGCGTCGGCCATCTGCGGGACCCAACGAGGGCTGACGAACGCCCCCGCCTCGATCGCCGCCAGCCCTGCGGCCGACAGCCGGTTCACCAGCTCAATCTTGTCCGCGGTCGAGATCGCGGCTGCTTCGTTCTGCAGGCCATCGCGCGGGCCCACTTCGACGATGGTGACGCTCGCCGCGCTCATTCCACCGTCACCAGCTCCTGCCCGGCCTGCACCAGGTCGCCTTCCTGGCAGTTGAGCGCGACGATCGTGCCGTCTCCGATCGCTCGCACCGGCAGCTCCATCTTCATCGCTTCGAGCACGATCAGGACGTCCCCCTTCCTGACGATGTCGCCGGGAGCGACCGCCACCTGCCGCACGGTACTCGGCATCGGCGCCGCGAGCGATCCGTGGTGGCCAGCGCCGCGGGGGCGACTGCCGGTGTCGGCGGACTCGAACGTGTAGACGGCCCCCTCGAGAAAGACCCAGATTCTCTCGCCGGCCGTCACCGACCACGCCTGCACGCTGCGGTCTCCGATGATCCGAAGGCTTCCATCGACGCTCGATTTTACCGTGACGACGACGTCGCCGACGGCGATCTCGTCCCCGAAACGGCGGACGGAATGCTCCCGGCCCGAGTCGTCGCGCAGCAGCAGGCCACGGCGAGCCACGTCAGCGCCCCCAGTCTCGCAGTGTGCTCCACGGATCCGGAGCGTCGAGGGCAGCTCTCGCAGCGACGGCTGGCGTGGCGCCCGCACGCGCAGCCGCGGCGATCGCTTCGATCGGCGGGTCGCCGGCAACGGTCAGGTGCGCGAGCGCTTCGTCGATGTAGCCGGTATGCGTGGCGCCCGACCTGACGTGCGGATCGCGCAGCAGCGCCAGGAGGAACGAGACGTTGGTGCGAATGCCAAGAATCGGGAACGATCGGAGCGCCCCCGAGGCACGTTCGATCGCCTGCGCACGGGTCTCGGCATACGCGACGACCTTGGCCACGAGCGGATCGTAGTTGACGCCGATCGTGTCGCCGTCGACCACGCCGGAATCCACGCGAATGCCGGGCCCGACCGGCTCGCGGTAGAGCGCAAGCGTTCCGGCCTGCGGCAGGAACTCCGACGCGGGATCTTCCGCGTAGACGCGGCACTCGACGGCATGGCCGCGCTGGACGAGATCCGACTGCGACCATGGCAGGGGCGCCCCGCCGGCCACAAGCAGCTGCGCGCGCACGAGATCCACGCCCGTCACCGCCTCCGTAACGGGATGTTCCACCTGCAGGCGCGTATTCATCTCGAGGAAGTAGAACTGCGCGTGATCACCCTCTCCCTCGAGCAGGAACTCGATCGTGCCGGCGTTGGTGTATCCGACCGCTGCGGCGGCGGCAACCGCCGCCTGGCCCATCCGCGCGCGCACCGCCGTCGTGAGCGCAGGGGACGGGCTTTCCTCGATCACCTTCTGATGGCGGCGCTGCAGCGAGCACTCGCGCTCGAAAAGATGCACGATGCTGCCGTACGAGTCGCCGAACACCTGGATCTCCACGTGGCGCGGGCGCTCGATCAGCCGCTCGACGTAGAGCTCGCCGTCGCCGAACGCGGCGACCGCTTCCCGGCGCGCTGCGCCAATCGACGGCACGGCATCCGCGTCGGCGCGGACGATCCGCATGCCCTTTCCGCCGCCGCCGGCCGATGCCTTGACGAGCACGGGATATCCCACCGCCCGGGCGGCAGCTGTAATGCCGGCGTCGGATTGATCGTCCGGCGTGAGGCCCGGCACGACCGGTACGCCGGCCTCCTGCATCACCCGGCGCGCCACGGTCTTCGATCCCATGCGCTCGATCGTTGCCGCCGGCGGTCCGATGAACGTGATCCCGGCTACGTCGCACGCGCGCGCGAACGCGGCGCGCTCCGACAGGAAGCCGTACCCGGGATGGACAGCGTCTGCACCGCTCGCACGCGCCGCCTCGATCAGCGCCGGGATGTTCAGGTAGCTCTCCGCCGCCGGCGCAGGCCCGATGCGTTCGGCGTGATCCGCGAGCCGCACGTGGAGCGCGCCTGCATCCGCATCGGAGTAGACAGCGACCGTGCCGATGTCCGCCTCGCGGCACGCGCGAATGACACGAACGGCGATCTCGCCCCGATTCGCCACCAGCACGCGCTTCATCGACGGTCTGGCTTGTCGGTGCCAGGCGGTGGCGGCGCAGTTGCCGACGTATCGGGCCCGCCTGGCTCTGAAATCCACGGGGCCGGCTTTTTGTCGAGGAACGCACGCATCCCCGCCTGACCCTCGGCCGAGACGCGGCGATCGGCGATCGCGTTCGTCGTCTGATCCAGCATCGTGGACGGCGGGCGGTTGGCGACGGCCGCAATCAGCTGCTTGGCCGCGGTGACCGCCCCCGGCGCCGACGAGATCAGCTCACGCACGCAGGCGTCCACGGCGCTGTCGAGCTCACTTTCCGGAACGACCGTATGCACGAGGCCGATCTCGCGGGCGCGAACGGCAGGGAACCGTGCGGCGGTGAGAAACAGGTCGCGCGCGGCAGAAACGCCGATCTTGGCCACGGCGAACGGCGCGATCACTGCCGGAAGAATCCCGAGCTTCGCTTCGGTGAACCCGAAGACGGCGTTCTCGGCCGCGACCACGATGTCGCAGATCGCCGCGAGGCCGGCGCCGCCGCCGAGCGCCGCACCGTGGATGCGTCCCACGAGCGGCAGCGGCAGGATGTCGAGCGCCTGGAACATATCGGCCATCGCTCTCGCATCGCGGAGGTTCTCGCTGCGCGAGTAGGTGACGGTCTTCGACATCCATTTCAGGTCGGCGCCAGCGCAGAACGTCTTGCCCGCCCCACGCAACACGGCGACACGTGCGCCCGCGGGTGCGGGCGATCGTGCCCACGCGGTGAGCGCGGCGATCAGCTCCTCGTCGAACGCATTGCGCACGTCGGGCCGGTTCAGCGTGACCGTGAGGACGGGACCGGCGTGTTCGATCAGTATTGGTGGCATCACATCCGAAAGACGCCAAACCGGCCTGGCGCGACCGGCGCGTTGAACGCCGCCGACAGGCCAAGCGCAAGCGCCTGCCGCGTCTCCGCCGGATCGAGAATCCCGTCGTCCCAGAGGCGCGCGGTGGAGTAGTAGGGGGAGCCCTCGCGTTCGTACTTCTCCAGGATGGGCTCGCGAATCGCCTGTTCCTCTTCGGCGGTCAGCGTGCGGCCCTCACGCGCGAGCTGGTCGGCCTTGACCGTGGCGAGCACACCGGCAGCCTGTTCGCCACCCATCACCGAGATCCGCGCGTTCGGCCACATCCAGAGCAGCCGCGGTTCGTAGGCGCGCCCGCACATCCCGTAGTTTCCGGCGCCGAACGACCCGCCGATGACGAGCGTGAACCGGGGCACGCCGCAGTTGGCCACCGCATGCACCATCTTGGCGCCGTCCCTGGCGATGCCCGCACGCTCGTACTGGCGTCCGACGATGAACCCCGTGATGTTCTGCACGAACACCAGCGGCACGCCTCTGAGAGCACAGAGCTCGATGAAGTGCGTGGCCTTGAGCGCCGACTCCGAGAACAGCACGCCGTTGTTGGCAATCACGCCGACGACATACCCATGGAGCCGCGCGAAGCCGGTCACCAGCGTCGTCCCGTATCGCTCCTTGAACTCGTCGAAGCGCGAGCCGTCCACGAGGCGGGCGATGATCTCGCGCACTTCGTACGGCTTGCGCGTGTCCGTGTTGACGATGCCATAGATCTCCCTCGGGTCGTAGGCGGGGTCTTCCGGCGAGATCACATCAGCCGGCAGGGCTTTGCGCGTGTTCAGCGTGCCGACGATCGTGCGCGCGAGATGCAGCGCATGCGCGTCGTCTTCGGCGAAGTAGTCCGCCACGCCGGAGAGGCGCGTGTGCACGTCGGCGCCGCCGAGGTCCTCGGCGCTCACTTCCTCGCCCGTGGCCGCCTTCACGAGCGGCGGTCCGCCAAGGAAGATCGTCCCCGTGCCGTTGACGATGATGGTCTCGTCGGACATCGCCGGGACGTACGCGCCCCCGGCCGTGCACGACCCCATGACTACGGCGATCTGCGGAATCCGTTCCGCCGACATCCTCGCCTGGTTGAAGAAGATCCGTCCGAAATGATCGGAGTCCGGAAAGACCTCCGCCTGCAGCGGCAGGAACGCGCCCCCGGAGTCGACAAGGTAGACGCAGGGCAGCCGGTTCTCGAGCGCCACCTGCTGCGCGCGAACGTGCTTTTTTACGGTGATGGGGTAGTAGGTCCCGCCCTTGACCGTGGCATCGTTGGCCACGATCGCGACCTCGCGCCCCGCGACGCGGCCGATGCCGGTCACGATTCCCGCCGAGGGCGCATCGTCCTCGTACATGCCCCAGGCGGCGAGGGGCGACAGCTCGAGAAACGGAGAGCCCTCGTCGAGGAGCCCGTCGATGCGCTCGCGGGCCGTCAGCTTCCCCTGATCCCGATGGCGCCGGACGTATTTGGGGCCGCCACCCTGGCGCACTGTCGCCAGCCGCTCCTGCAACTCGGCGACGAGGGATGACATCCGGGTCTGGTTCGCGCGAAAGAGCTCCGAGCGGGTATCGATCTGGGACTCGATTCTGTCCATGAGGGAAGAGGCGGATTATAGGACGTTCTTTGGCCTCGCGGCGCGGCCTCTTGCTGCCGGGAGGCATACTTGCGGCGGCTGCGTCGCGGCTTGGTGCTGCCTCCGCAATCCTACCGCGGTGGTGTGCCGGATCCGTGTATGAGTTTGAAACATGTGTCAATATGGTGACAATAAACAGCCGATGTGTATAGTTCTTGCGTCCAGCCGAGGCCGAAGTGTATTGTTCCAATAGA
>JBOGIX010000203.1:0-6666 GCA_050744685.1 Vicinamibacterales bacterium
CTGGTGCACCTCGCCGGCGCGACGGTCGCGGGCGAAGGGGCTGGGGCCCACCACGCGAGCCTCGCGAGCCGCCGGAGGTGATCGTGGTCGACGTGCAGCAGGCCATCGAAGAGGCCAGGCGGGTGGCGCGCTCCGAGCTCGACGCGACGTCTCCCGAGCTTGCGGCGGCGATCGAACAGAGTCTGCAGTCCGCCAGGCCGGCACTCGAGTCGGCGATCAGCGGCGCCGCCGAGGCCGCGGTGGCGCGCGGCTCTGCGCTCGAAGCCGCCGCGCGCGACATGGAGATGCAGGTCGAGGGACGGCGCATCGAGGTCGCGGTCAAACAGGACGGCAAGGTGGTCGGCAAGGCGAACGCCATGCTGAACCTCGACCGCACGCTGCAGACGGCGTTCGCCTTCGCGCGGCGCGATCAAGGAGAGATCCCGTTTGCCATCGATCTGCGTGGCGTCCTCCACAACCCGGATCCCGTGCAGCGCAAGGCGCTCGAATCGTTCGGCGCGGCAGCGCTCGGTCCCGCGGCGGCCGACGGGCATCCGCGCCGCGTCGGCGACTGGTTGATCGTCGCGCGCAAGGACCCGAGCGGCCTCATCTTCGGCATCGCGCGGCCGATCGGCGAATCGCTGCGCGAGATCCGCCGCGCCTCGATGCGTAATCTTTCCCTCGGCCTGGCCGCCATCGCCCTCGCGCTCATCGTCATCGTCCCCATCTCGCACGGCATGACGCGGCATCTGACTGCGCTGAATGCCGGTGTCAGGCAGCTCGCGGCCGGCGACTTTCGCGCTCGCGTGCCCGTCCGCTCGCGCGACGAGTTCGGATCGCTCGCGCAGTCGTTCAACCAGATGGCCGCGGATCTCGAGCGCCACCAGGCACTCGTGGTCGAACAGGAACGGCTGCGCCGCGAGCTCGAACTGTCGCGCCTGATTCAAACGGAGATGCTCCCGCGCGCCCCGCTGCGAATCGGCGCCACGGAGATCAAAGGGGTGTCCATACCGGCACGGGAGGTCGGCGGGGACTTCTTCAACTACTTCGCGTTGCCCGACGGACGCCTGGCGCTGCTCGTCGGCGACGTCTCGGGCAAGGGTGTTGGCGCGGCCCTGCTGATGGCCAACGTCCAGGCGACGCTCCGTGCACGGCTGCCGCGCGAGAACGATCTCGCGCGTCTCGCGGCGGATCTCGATCGCGAGATCGACGAGACCACGCCCGGCGCCGTCTACCTCACGCTGTTCCTCGGCATCCTCGATATCGCGAAGCAGGAGCTCCGCTACGTCAACGCGGGCCACAACCCGCAGTTCGTCGTCCACGCCGACGGCGGTGTCGACGCGATGCCGGCGACCGGCCTTCCCATCGCCATCTACCCCGGCCATCCCTACGCGGAAGCGGTGGTGTCGGCAGGTTCCGGAGACCTGATCTTCTTTTATACGGACGGCCTGCTGGAGACAGAGAACGATGCCGGCGACATGTTCGGTGCCGAGCGCCTCCAGACCATCCTCGCCCGCGAGCAGCGCGGCAGCGTCGACACGATTCTCGCGCAGGTCGAAGCCGCCGTCCGGACGTTCCGCGGCAGGACCGAGCCGTTCGACGATGCGACGATGATGGTGCTGCGCGTCAATACCTGATGTCTTCGCTGTTCGCTGTTCGCTGCTCGCTGTTCGTTGTTCACTGTTCGCGAATTACACGTTCGCGTCGTTAGCTCTCGGGTCGAAGCCGCACGATCCGGTACGTAGACTTCTGAACCGGCGAACAACGACCTCCGACAGGCTCAGGGTCACCCGAGCACCATCGAGGGGCGAACAGCGGACATCGGAAGAAATCACGGCTCTTCGTACCCCAGCACCCGCGCGCGCAACGTGCCGGCATCGGGGCGCTGCGGGAATGTGACCCATCCCCGGCGTGTCGATCCGTGCGGCACGAACGCCAGGGTCACCTCGCCGCGCTCGTGATCCGCGCCCTCGTTGCTCCGCACTTCGACGACCACCGCCTCCGCCGTGACGTCGCCGGAGTTGCGCACCTCCACGGCAACGGCGAATCCGCCGGGTACTTCCTCGATGGCGCCAATGTGTACCGCGAGCTGAGGCGGACGGTTGCCGCCAACGGCCGCGGCATACACCAGGTATGCCGCGACGGCGCCGACAAGCACCAGCCCCGTCCAGAAGACGGCCCACTCGAGCCAGTTCTTGCGCGGTTTCGTCACTGCAGCAGCAGCCTCCCTGCCGCAGCGCCGATCGTCGCCGGGAACGCGAGCACCACCGTCTCGCCCACGATGACGAGCGCCGACGCGTCGTCGAAGCGGCCGAAGAACCACAACAGTCCGGCCGAGGACAGCAGGGCCACAGAGTAGGCGATGACGCACCCGAGCGCCACCACACGGACGCTGCGATCGGCGCGGAGGTGATGTGATCCATGGAATTCGCTGAAGAACAGTGTCACCGCCGCGATCGAGATCGACGCCACCATCGTCAGCAGCAGCCGCAGCGGCGATGCCTCCGTCCCGAGCACGACGACCTCCTCGGTCGGCGCGACGTTGGCGGCGAGGAGAACGGCGCCGCAGAGCGAGAGCACGACGACGTTCGCGGTACTGTGGCTCCTGGCGCCCCGTCCGGCCCCGCTGCCTTCGCCGCCAGCCATGTTCTCCGGATCTCCGCCGCTCAACTGCGCTGTGCCCACGGAGACGCCGATGGCGACGAGCATCCCCTCAACTACGACCTTGCCAACGATCTCGATCGTCGGCATGGAGCCGTCGATCCGGGCCAGCAGCGCCAGCGCCCCTGCAGAGACCATCAGACCGATGCCCAGCTCCTCGACCGAGTCGATGAGCACTTCGATCGGCTGGTAATCGTGCCGCAGGCCGGCAACGGCGTTATAGGCGATGAGAAGCAGGAACGTGCCGGCGAGGGCGGCCAGGAGGCGGGCAGGGCTCGCGGTGAAGCCCGTCCACCAGACTTCCATCGTGAAGAGCAGGGGCAGGCTGAAGATCAGGCCACCCACCACGCCGCGGCCATATTCGCCGAGCGAGGTCGGAATCGCATGCGGGCGCGCGCGCGGCATCGTCGCGCCAATTGTAGCCGCGGATCGACAGCGGCCGTCCAGTCGACACGGCGACGCGGCCTGGGCCGCCTACTCGCTTCGCAACGCGTCGATGGGATCGATGCTCGCCGCCTTGCGCGCAGGGTACCAGCCGAAGAAGATGCCCACCGCTGTGGCGAACACGAATGAGATCAGCGCCGCGCCCGGCGCTACCTGCGTCGGCCACTCGAGCAGCTCGGTGAAGCTCCTGGCGACGACGAACCCGAAGGCGATGCCCAGCAGCCCGCCGCAGACGCTGAGCAGCGTGGCTTCGGCGAGAAATTGCAGCAGCACGTCCCGCGTGCGCGCCCCGACGGCGAGCCGCAGCCCGATTTCGCGCGTGCGCTCGGTCACCGAGACGAGCATGATGTTCATCACGCCGATGCCACCGACGATCAGCGAGACCGCCGCCACGCCCGACAGCAGCGTCGTCATCGTCCGCGTGGTGCGCGTGCGAAGGGCGACGATCTCCTCCAGCGTGCGCACGCGAAAGTCGTCCGGGTCGCGGGACCCGATCTCGTGGCGGTAGCGAAGGAGCTGCCGGATGTCCTGCGCCACGCCGGCGATCTCGTCCGCTGACGCGGCCGAGACCATGATGTTGCGGAGATAGGTCACGCCCATCAGCTTTTTCTGGGCGGTGGTGTAGGGCACGAACACGGCGTCATCCTGATCGTCGCCGCCGGAAGACTGCCCCTTCGGCGCGAGCACGCCGATGATGTCGAAGATCTGCATCCCGACGCGCACCTGCTGGCCGACGGGATTCACCCCCGGCCCGAACAACGAGTCCCTGACGATGGTGCCGATGACGCAGACCTTGTCGGCGTCGCGCACGTGCCGCTCCTCGAAGAACGATCCCCGCAACATCGGCCAGCTGCGAATCCGGGGCAGGTCCACCCCCACGCCCTCGACGTTGGCCGACCAGTTGCTGCCCGACGTGATGAGCTGCTGCCTGGTCCGCACGCCTGGACTGACATACGCCACCCCGCGCACCTCGCGCCTGATCGCCTGCGCGTCGGCCTCTGTCAGGCGGCTCGACGACCCCATGCCCAGGCGAACGCCACCGGAGGTCCAGTTTCCGGCGCTGACGACGATCAGGTTGGTGCCGGCTGACATGACCTGGCTCTCGATCATGCTATGCGCGCCGGAGACGAGGGCAACGATGGTTATGACCGACGTCACCCCAATCACCAGACTGACCATCGTCAATGCGGTGCGGAGGAGGTTACGGCGAAGGGCGGCGAACGCGATTTTGAGGACGAGGGGGATGGACATCGGCTCTGGAGAGGCGGAACGCTCTCCATGCAATACTCCAGACCAGTCAGATCTGTTTCCCGCCGGTTTCTCGCGTAAACTCAGCTGCTTGGAGCCAGGTTGGATCGAATTAGATCAGATCCGACCAACTTCCACCCTCCAACCCCAACTCCCAAAGCGCGCAGCCCGAGAGAGCGGGGTGAAAGTCTATGCAATAAGTTCAAAATCGCGACTTCCACCTCAATGACTCGAACCCTGCGCCTTGGGAATTGGGAGTTGGAGGTTGGGAGTCAAGGGTTGGGAGTTGGAGGGGTCTAATCCGCCCCGGATCGGGTGTCCTTGAGGAAAGCCAGCAGATCGGAGAGCTCCTGGCGCGTCAGCAGCTCGTCGAAGCCGCCGGGCATCAGCGATACGGTGCCGGGCTGCATCTCCAGGATGTCGCGGCGGCGAATTCGCGTCTCTTCGCTCGCGACCGTCGCCAGCACGAGCTCGTCGGCGAGCTCGTTGCGGACGACGCCGGTGTGCATGGCGCCGGACGCGGTCCGGATGGTGACCGGCTCGTATCCACGTGCGAAGCTGGCGCTCGGAAACACGATGGCTTCGAGCAGATCGCGCTCGGTGCGGACCTGGCCGATTCTCGTGAGATCGGGGCCAATGCGGCCGCCGATGTAGCCGATCGCATGGCACGAGAGGCACGCCGCCTTCGGGCTGTTGAACACCGCTTGTCCCCGCCGGATATCTCCCGGCGCGAGACCGGAAAGCAGTTCCTCCAGCCGGCGCACCTGCTTCGCGCTGTCGGTGCTGAGCGATGCCAGCAGCACCTCTCCCCGTTGTTTGACGGAATCGGGATACTTCGCCACGACGGCGCGCAAGAGGTCGGCGCGGACGCTCGATCGTGCGGACGACTTTTCGAGCCTGGATACCAGGGCGAGCCCGAGCGGCTCGGCCCCGGTGTTTGCGAAGGCGCCGAGCACGCGCGGGAGCTCGAGAGGCCCGACATCCTCGAGGGTTTCGACGAGCGCCATGAGCTGCGGCTCGCTGAACTTCGCTTTCTCGACGACGGTGGCCGCAGCCGCGCGGACCGGCAAGGACTGGGACGAGGCGAGCCCGCGTCCTACGAGTGCGAACAGATCCGCATCGATGGCTCCGCGTTCCATGCGTGCTACAGACAGCGCCTCCAGGCGCGTGCCGATCGGCCGTGACGTGTCCCTGGCCACGCGCAGGAGCGCGGCATCGATCTCTCGTCTCGTGTTCTCTGCAACACCCCCGGTTTTGAGGACGGCCAGCGCCAGCGATGCGGTCTCCTGATCGCGCGACCCCAGCGCATCGACGAGTGGCGCATGCCACGATGCGGGCAGCTCTTTCACGCGCACCTGCGACATGGCGCCAAGCGCGGTCAACCGCCCGGCGCCCGAACCGCCCGCGACGGCGCTCGCCAGCAGTTCCTGGATCGCCGGGTTGGCCCCGAACCCGGCCAGCTTGCGCTGAAGAGCCTCCCGTTCGACTCTTGCCAGGCGCCGACTGTCGAGCCGCTTCGCGAAATAGCCGGCCAGCGCGCTCCCCCACTCGGGATGGCGTCCTGCTATCCACCACGCCGTTTCGTTCAGGACAGGATCGCTCGAATCGAGCAGCACAACAATGTCGTTCGCATCCAGCCCGCCGCCGTCCATCTGATCGAGCGCAATCAGCACTGTCCGCCTCGACCGAGGTGCCGCCGACTGTGTAGAGGCCGCCCGCGTCGCGGTCGCGTCACCGATCTCGATGAGGGCGTAGGTCAGGGAATGCTCGAGCACGCGATCCGCGTCGGCCGCAGCCGCGGCGACCAGCGCGCGCACGGCTCCCGCGTCGCCGATACGTCCGAGCGCTTCCGCGGCCGCGCGGCGAATAGCGGGCGCGTCCGACGTCAGCGCATTGATCACCTGCGCGAGCGCTCCTCGGTCGCGCCAGAGACCGGCCGACGTAATCGCCGTGTGCCGAACCACCGGATCACGATCGGCGAACGCCGATCGCACTGCCGCGCGCGCCTGCTCATCATCGATTCGCGTCAATCCCCAGAGCGCGAGGCGCCTGGCATCGCCCGACGACGAGGCGGCCAGGACCCCTGCGAGCGCCGGCACGGCCGCGCCACCGACCTTCGCGAGCTGACGAAGCGAGCGTTCACGAACCGCCGGCCGTTCGTCGTCCAGATGCTGCACCAGATCCGCAGCGCTCATCGTGCTCCATGAAAGCGACCGCCCGCGCGGGTCGGCGAACGCGCGCGCGCCCTTGCGGCGGATGCGGTAGATAGCGCCGTGGACTTCGGGCTTGGCAAGCTGCGATGTGGGGCAACAGAGCTTGTACCAGGGACCGGTA
>JBOGIX010000204.1:0-2775 GCA_050744685.1 Vicinamibacterales bacterium
GCGCTGGCCCGGCGCTCTCAGCTGGACCCACCCGTTCGCCATCCTCGGTCAGCGCGCGAATGGCTTCGGCCCGCGCCGTGGGATCCTGCTGCTGCGCAGCTTCCTCGTACAGCAGAGTACGGGCCACGCGGCGCACGAGCAGCGGCTCCTCGAGCGAGCGTTGCCCGAGCCAGCGCTCGTAGAACGTAAGCCCGGCCGCGGCGCCGCCGCGCGCGAGCTCCGCTTCGACCGCCAGCGCGACCGCTCCGGCGCTGCGCGGGTGCGCCGCCAGCACTTCCGCCGCTTTCTTCGCCGCCTGAGCCGCGTTCCCCTGCCCGAGCAGCACCCATCCGCTCGCGATGTCCGCCGCTTCGCCGGGTGCCGCACCGGGACGCGCGGCCGACGACGGGGCGGGCCGGGAGGCACGCTGCGCCAGCGCGCTGGATGGCGATGCCAGCAGGACGGCCGGAATCAACAGGCACACTGAACTTGAGATCGAAGGCATAGAAAAAGGGAGTGCGTACCCGGAGGGCACGACGATCGGAGCACTGATCGCAGGCGCTGCCGGTACTATAGTGCAAACCTCCCGCGTATCTTCACGAGACTTGTCGAAGGCGAGCAGCACGTTCAGCGGCGGCTGACGAGTGCCGATACAGACGGTACAATTGGACACGTTGACAGCTCGACAGTCGAACCGGTGGAAATACGCCCTCGCCGCGGTCTGCGCGCTGGCAGTCGGCCTCAGGGTGCTCGGCCTCGGCTACGGGCTGCCCGCCATCTTCAATCCCGACGAGACACCCATCCTGAACCGCGCGCTCGCGCTGGCGCAGGATCTCGAGCCGCAGAACTTCGTCTACCCGTCGTTCTACTTCTACCTGCTGTTCATCTGGGAAGGGCTCTTCTTCGTCGCCGGCCGGCTGCTCGGCATATTCGACTCGCTCGGCGACTTCCAACGAGAGTTCTTCATCGACCCCTCGGCGCACTTCCTCGCGGGCCGCGCCTTCTCCGTCTTCTGCGGCACGCTGACGGTCGTCGCTGTCTATCGTCTCGGCAAGCGCTTGTACGATCGGCCCACCGGGCTGGCGGCCGCGGTCGCGCTCGCGTTGTCGCCGATCGCCGTGCGCGACGCTCACTACGTCAAGCTCGACATCCCGACGACCATGTTCGTCGCGTTCGCCCACGTGGCGCTCGCGCGCATCGTCGTCGACCACGAAGCGGCGGCACACCGCCGCACGTGGGTCATCGCAGGCCTGCTATCGGGGCTGGCGGTCTCGACGCAGTACTACGCGATCTTCGTGGCGTTCACGATGATCGGCGTGGCGATCGCGGACGTGCGCCGGTCCGGAGGCTGGATGGACACGCTGCGGTTGTTCCGATGGGCCGTCGGCGCCGCAGCACTGGGATTTCTCGCCGGTTCCCCTTTCATCCCGTTCGAGCTGCCGCGCGTCATCGCCGACGTGGCCCACGTGCGCGAGGTCGACATCGACCGGGCCACCGCCGCAGGAGCGTTCACGGGCGTCGTTCCCTATCTTCGGATACTCCTGCTCGACGCGATGGGGTGGCCGATTGCCCTGGCGGCGCTCGCGGGCTTCGTGTGGTCCATCGCCAGCGATTGGCGGCGCGGGCTGCTCCTCGTCAGCTTCTTCGCGCCGTACTTCTTGTTCATCGCAAATACCGTCCCGATGAGCCGGTACCTGAACGTCGTCCTCCCGATGATCGCGGTAGCCGCCGGGTTCACGCTCGTCGGTCTTGGCCGCAGGGTGACGCTGCCGAGCCGGCTCGCGTTACTGATGACGCTGCCATTCATTCCGGGCCTGCTGAGCAGCGTGCAATGGGACCTGTTCCTGCGCCAGGCAGACACGCGGACGATCGCGGCCGACTATATCAAGGCGCAAATCCCGGCGGGGCGCTCGTTCCTCGTGCAGCCTTATGGCCCACCGTTGCGTCCTTCCCGCGAAGGGCTGCTCGAAGCGCTGCGCACGAACCTCGGCACGGAGAGCAAGGCGTCCACGAAGTTCCAGCTGATGCTGGGCATCGCACCTTATCCCCAGCCCGCCTATCGCCTCATCTACCTGGGTGAGGGCGGTCTCGACGCCGACAAGATCTACATCGTCCCCGGCGCGTTCACGCCGGTGGAAGGACTCGAGCCGCTGCGGCGCGCGGGAGTCGACTACGTCGTCCTCAAGCAGGGGACGGCGCCGAATCCCGAGCTGCACGGCCTGGAGAAGGCGCTGGAGCGCCAAGGTAAGAAGATCGCCGAGTTCAGCCCGTATCGTGAGGGCACTCCAGCCGCGGAACGCGCGGCCACGCCGCCGTTCATGCACAACACCGCAGCCGTGATCCGTCCGGCGCTCGAACGCCCGGGTCCGACGATCGAAATCTGGGCCGTGAGCGAGACCGCGGGTGCGCGCAGATGGGGTGGGCCTGGATCGTAGGCGCTATCGCTGTCTCTGTCTCACTCGGGACTCGGGGCTCGGGGCTCGGGAATCGCGGGCTCAGGGTTCGCGGGCTTGTCGCGCCGAACCGCTCGCGATCCAGCTCGAAGGCGGGTACAATAGATCGGATCGTCCTTTCCCGATATTCTTCTTGCACCGGCCGGCCGAACGGCTGGCCGGACCTATGGCTGTGAATCAATGCAACCGCGAGTGAGCGCAGCGAGCGAGCCACGCGAGCGGAGCGGGGCATGGGGGCGCCGCGAGCGAACGTGTAAGGCGGTCCGGGGGACGAAGTGCCCCGGTAAGAGCTGAGCTCTCATGACGCGCGTTCACCTGATTGGCATTTGCGGCACCGCAATGG
>JBOGIX010000205.1:0-4521 GCA_050744685.1 Vicinamibacterales bacterium
GCCATCGTCAGCGAAGCCATGGCTGCGGGCCTCTGGCCGGGCGCCGATCCAATCGGGCGCTCGATGACCGCAGGCAAGGACGCGCGCCGGTTGCAGGTGATTGGCGTCGCCGCCACCGTTACGCAGCACTACGTGGGTGAACCTCCGCGATGGTATCTGTATCGTCCCCTGCACACGCCGGAATTCGGCGAGCGCATGACGATGGTGATCAGGACGACGGGGGATCCGCGCCGGCTGATGGGCGCGGTGCAGGAGCAGGTGCAGGCGCTGGATCCGGCTCTGCCCATTGCCACGCTGAAGACGATGGCGCAGCGCATGGAGATGCCGCTCTGGCCGGCACGAACGGCCGCAGGTTTCTTTCTCGTCTGCGGTGCGCTCGCGCTCGTGCTCGCCACGGTCGGCCTCTTCGGCGTGACCTACTTCCTGGTGAACCAGCGGCGGCGCGAATTCGGCGTGCGCGTCGCGCTCGGCGCCACGTCATACAACGTCATGCGGCTGGTCATCCGCGACGGCCTGAGCCTGAGCCTGCCAGGCGTGGCTCTCGGGATCGCCGCCGCGCTCGTGGTGATGCGTTTCGCCGAACGCGCCCTCTTCGGCGTCAGCGCCGTGGATCCGCTCGCCTACGCGTCAACCGCTGGTATCCAGCTGCTCGTCGCCCTGGCCGCCTGCGCAGTGCCCGCCCGGCGCGCGACGCGCGTTGATCCGATGGTGGCGTTGCGCGTGGATTGAGCTGAACTCCCAATCGCCAACTCCCAACTCCCAAGGCGCGAGGACCGAGAGAGCGGGGTGAAAGTCGCGATGTACGAGTTGATACCTGCGCATTTCGCCCAGCGTCTCGAGCGGCGCGCCTTGGAGATTGGGAGTTGGAGGTTGGGAGTTGACGCAAGTTCAGCTGCCCACCATCACCAAATCGCACCAGCTACTACATCCATCCCAGGGCGCGGAGATTCTCGATGCTGCGGTGCATCTGGCCAACCTCGTAGGCGATGAGCTCCTGCGGGGCGTCGCGCTCCCATGGCGTGCGGCAATCGGCGTCGTCCTTCAGCCGATTGTGGCGCAGGCGTCCCAGCATCACCCCGAGCTCGCGTGCGTCGCGCGGCGGGTAGCCCTTCCACCATTCCGAGGTGAAGAGGCGTATATGCCGCGACTCGAGCGCGCCCGGCTCGATCGACGCGGTGAGCGACGCGTGATGCTCGGCAAGCGCGGCGGCAATCGCCTCGAACGGCACGCATCCGTCGCCGATCGCGCACCGCACGAGGCGATAGCCTTCGTCGGTGAACTGCGCGACGTAATCCTTCAGGTGCACGTGCCGGATGCGGTGCGCGGCGCGGCGGGCGAAAGCGAGTGGATCCTCGCCGACCGAGAACGGGTTGCCGGTATCGAGCACCAGGCCGGCATACTCGCCGAGCGCCTCGACCAAAGCAAGGAGCTCCTCGCTGCCGAAGTCCTGGTGATTCTCGATCGCGAGCGTCAACCCGGCGGCCTCGACGCCCGGCGCCTCCCTCAGCAGCGTGCGACGCGCGTGCTGCACCATCTCCGGCCAGCGCGCTCCCCAGGTTGCCCGGGCGCCTTCGAGCACCGGCGTGAGATGCAGGCGCAGGATTCTCGCGCCGATCGCTTTGGCGCGAGCCACGGCGTCGGCCAGCGTCTCGCCCGGCTCCAGGGACAGCCAGTGGCTGTAGACGACCAGCATCCCGTCGAGGGCGGAGCGCACGCGCGCGAGCTCCGCGTCCGGCAGCGGCGTCAGCCATCGCCAATCGAGCTCGATGCACGGCACGTTCAACTCCCGCGCGAGGCCGATGAACCCGTCGAGCCCGAGCGGCTGCGGATTCGCGCGCGGCGTGCCGAACGCCTGGAGCCCGACGGTGTACGTCAGGCCGTAAGGGTTGAGGCCGATGGTGAACAGCCGGTGAGCGGACCTGGTGGTCATGTGTCAGCCGTCAGCGCCGCCCGAGGGCCGGAGGTTCCCCGGAGCCAGCGGCCCGAAGGACATCGCACGACCTGCCAGGTGCACGACCGTGTGGCGGGACGGGCGCGACTCAGTACAACGTAAACGCGTAAAGCGTGTCCGTCGCAGCGACGAGCAGGTACTGCTTCCCGTCGAGAAGATAGGTGATCGGCGCGGCCGTGACGTTGCCAATGCGCGAGTGCCAGAGCGGCTTGCCGGTGGCCGCGTCGTGCGCGACGATGTTGCCGCCGGCGTCTCCAGCGAACACCAGCCCGCCCGCCGTCGTGAGCAGGCCGCCGCCGCCCCCGCCGCCGCCCAGTCCGTCCCAGCGGTGGCGCCACGCGGGCTTCCCGGTCTTGTAGTCGAGCGCCGTGAGATAGTCGCCTGCCGATCCCATGCGCGCCTCCAGCTTGCCGCCAAGGCCCATCGACCCGCGCGGATCGGTGTCGAGCAGGTAGAAGATCGAGTACGAGTTGTGCTCGGCGACGTAGAAGAGTCCCGTGTCGGGGTTGAACGCCGGCGGCTCCCAGTTGATCACGCCCCCTTCGCTCGGCGACACGAGCGAACCGCCGACGGTCGCGTCCTTCGACGGATCGCGCTTCGGACGTCCCTTCTCGTCGAGGGCGGTCGCCCAGTTCGTACGCTCCCCGTACTTGCTGCTGACGACGTGCTCGCCGGTCACGCGGTCGAGGACGAAGAAGTAGCCGTTGCGGGCGGCGGTCGCCACCAGCTTGCGCGGCTTCCCGTTCACCGTACCGTCGAACAGGATCGGCGTCTGCGCCGAATCCCAGTCGTGCTTGTCGTGCGGCGATGTCTGGTAGTACCAGGCCATCTTCCCGGTATCCACGTTGACGGCGATCAGCGAGCAGGTGAACAGGTTGTCCCCTTCGCCACGTCCCTCCGTGTAGGCAGGTGTCGGGTTGCCCGTGCCGAAGATGTACAGCTTGGTCTCCGGATCGTACGAGCCGGGAATCCACACCTGGCCGCCGCCGTGCCGCGCTGCCTCGAGGTTCTTCCAGGTTTCGATCCCGGGATCTCCAGGATTCATCGGCACGGTATAGAACTTCCACTGCAGCTCGCCGGTCTCGGGGTCGAACGCCTGCAGGAAGCCCGGCGCATCCAGGTCGTTTCCCGTGCCCGCCAGCACGTGGTTCCCCACCACGATCGGCGCCATCGTCGAGAAATACTGCTGGTTGAAGTCGGAAATGACCTTGTGCCAGCGTTCCTTGCCCGTGCGCGCGTCGAGCGAGACGAGGAAATTGTCGGGCGTCTCGAAATAAACGGAGTTGTTCCACATCCCCATGCCGCGGCTGCCGATGTGGGTGCCTCCCTTCGTCTTCCAGAAGTAGTGCCAGAGCTCGCGGCCGTCGCGCGCGTCCATCGCCCACGCATTGTCGGGCGTGGAGAGGTACAGGGTGCCGTCGACCTGGAGGATCGAGGCCTTGATGTTGCCCCCGCCGCCGCCCGGAAAGTCGCCCGTGCCCTCGCCGCCGACAATCACCGGGCGGCCGCCGCCGAAGCCACCAAATCCTCCCGGCCCGGCAGTGCCGGGACCGCCGCTGATGCGCGACGTCCATGCGAGCGTGAGGTTCTTGACGGTCTTGCGATCGATCTGTTTGAGCGCGCTGTACCGCTTGCCGGAATAATCACCCGAGTATGTCGGCCACTGATCGGCCAGCGGCTTCAGGATCTGCGCGGGGTCGAGCCCCTGGCCTTGCGCCGCGAGGGCGATCGGCAGAAGCACCAGCGGGACGGCAAAAAGAAACCTCCTCATGCTCATTTGAGTGTGGCGAGGTAGGCGGTGACGTCGTGCATGTCCTTATCGGTCAGCACGCCGAGCAGCGCCTTGTGCCCTGCGAGCGGATCGTGGATCTCGACCTTGGGCTGATCGCCCTCCCGTCGGAAGCTGCGAATCGTGTCGTCGGCGAGCTGCAGCGTGACGAGGAAGTCGTCGATGCGCACGAGCTGTCCTTCGACCTTTTCACCGTTGGGCTGCATCACGACCGCGGTGATGACGGGCCCGCCGCCGCGGCCGCCGCGTCCACGTCCGCCACCAGCGCCGCCCGACACCCACGCGTTCTGCAGGATCTTCGCCTCGGGATACTTGGCCGCGATGCCCTGGAGCTTCTCGGGTGTATGACACGTGCTGCACTTCGCCGCGAAGTACTTCTGGCCGGCTGTCGCGTTGCCGACGAGCGCGTCGGGCGGCGGCGTGCCGCTGTCGGGCGGGGCACCCTGCGGTCGCGCCGCGGCCTGCAGGCTGTGCAGGAACGCCGTGACGGCCTTGACGTCGTCGTCGTTCATCGGGATCGGCGGCATGCCGCGTTCGGCACGGGCGCCGTGGATGATCGGGCCGATCAGCTCGCCGTCCTGATCGTTCAGGACGAGCTGCGATCGCAGCAGGTTCGGGCCACCGAGCTGGCCCCCCCGCGCGTCGACGCCGTGGCAGCTGCTGCACGTGCCCGTGTAGACGACCTTGCCGCGAGCGACCACGGCCGGATCCGAGGGAGGCCGCTGCTGCGCCGGGAAAACGGCGCGGCCGCGGCCCTGTCCGCGCCCGGCCGGCGGGGGCG
>JBOGIX010000206.1:0-2861 GCA_050744685.1 Vicinamibacterales bacterium
CGTCAGGGGCCGCGCGTAAGGCCGCAGCGCCCGGAACCCGGGCGTCGTCGTCGTGGTCCAGGTGACGTGCGGCAGGCGCGTCAGGAAGAACAGCACGACCGCCAGGCCTGGAAGCGCGAGGATTGGCGTCCACTCGAGCCCGTATGCCTGCGCGAACGGCGCGAACAGCAGCGGCCCCATCGAGAATCCCAGCGACCCGCCGGTGATGTGCACGGACATCGCCATCCCCGGGCGGTCGCCGCCCAGACGATACGCGAGCGCCGCCGCTGGAGGATGGAAGGCCGCGCCGCCCAGTCCGCCGAGGATCAGGATCGCCGCCGCCATCGGCATGGACGACGAGGCCCCCACGAAGCTCAGGACCACCACCGCGATCACCGGGCCTGTCAGGAGGAGCTGCCGCGGCCGCCATCGATCCGCGAGATGCCCGAACGCAATCTGCGAGACCGACGCCGACAGCTGGAACAGCATCGTGAGCGTGCCGGCGGCTGCCAGCGAGAGGCCGAGCCGCGGGATCAGCAGCGGCAGGAGCGGCGCGAAGATGTTGCCGTAGCCGTCCACGACGAAGTGGACGGACGCGACCCGCAGGACCGTCGGGTGCAGCGGCCGCGCCGTGGTCCAGTTCACGGCGGTCAACGCCGGCCCGGCGCGATGCGGCGAAGGACGCGCGCGGCCGCCTCGTTGAATTCTTCGATGCGCAGCAGCCGCGCCGTCAGCGCAAGCGCAACCAGCGCGGCCGCGATCGCGCCGAACACGCGCACCCCCTTCTGCAATTCCCCATTCCCCGTCATCGTCCCCAGCCAGTCCGCAGCCGCGACGGCGACGATGCCCATGACGATCGATGCGAGGGTGATCTTGACGAGCGCGATGAACAGTTCCCGGCCGCCGAGTCCGCCGATCCTGCCGCGCAGTACCCAGAGCAGCGCGCAGGCATTGAAGAGCGCGGCGACCGCCGTGCCGAGTGCCAGGCCGGCGTACCCCATCACGCGCACGAGCGCCAGGTTGAGCCCCAGGTTCGTGAGGACCGAAATCACCGAGATGGTGACCGGCGTGCGGCTGTCGCGCAGCGAGTAGAACGTCGGCGAGGCGATCTTGACGGCGGAATATCCGAGCAGTCCCGGCGCGTAGAACATCAATGCGGCAGCAGTCGCTCTGGTGTCGACCATCGTGAACTCGCCACGCTGATAGATCAACGCGACGATCGGCTCGGCCAGCACGACCAGGCCGACCATCGCCGGCACGTTCAGCATCAGCATCATGCGGAGCGCGCTCGAAACGGTGCGGCGGATCGCGGCCATGTCTTCCGCCGCGGCGTGCTGCGAGACGTCGGGCAGCGCCGCCGTCGCGATCGCCACGCCGAAGAGCCCGATCGGCAGGTACATCAGCCTGAACGCGTACCCGAGCCACGAGACGGCGCCCTGCTCCTGGCTCGTGGCGAGAAAGGTGTTCACGAGCACGTTGATGTTGACGGCCGCCACGCCGATCGTGCCAGGGACCATCATTCGCAGCACGTGCTGGAGCTCGGGGTCGCGAAAATCGAGCTCCGGCCGATAGCGGAACCCGGCGCGCCGGAGCGAGGGCCACTGCAGCGCGATCTGCCCGATGCCGCCGAGCAGCGTGCCGATCGCGACTGCCGTGATCGGAGGCAGGTCGAACGCCGTCATCACCGGGAAGAGCGCGACCACGCAGACGATCGTGGCGACGTTGAACATCGCTGGCGACAGCGAGGGAATGAAGAACTGCCGCAGCGAGTTCAGCATGCCCATCATCGCCACCGCCACCGCCACCGTCGTCAGGAACGGAAGCATGAGCTGTGTCAGGTCGGTCGTCAGCTCCAGCTTTCCGGGAATCTCGGCGAACTCGGGGGCGATGAGCCCGGTGATAGGGACGGCGAACAGCACGCCGGCCGCCACCAGTACGCCCGTGATGAGGAGCAGCGCGTTGATGACGTAGTTGCCCAGGCGCCATGCCTGCTCGCGTCCGCGTTCGCCGATCACCCTGGTGAACGTTGGAACGAACGCCGCCGTCATCGCGCCTTCAGCGAACAGGTCGCGGAGCAGGTTCGGCACGCGGAACGCGACGTTGTAGGCGTCCATCTGCATCGACGTGCTCGCGCCGAAGTAGGAGGCGAGCACCGAATCGCGGGCGAGGCCGAGAACGCGACTGGTCAGGGTGGCGATACTGATCAGGCCCGCGGAGCGGGCCAGGCGGGAGCTCATCGAAAGAAAGAGAGTACCACGGCCGCCGTGTCCGAATCCGGGAGCGTTGGACGACCGCGGTCGCGCAACCGGGACGGTGGTCGTGGGCGAGATGCACGGCACCCAAAAAAAGAGGCTCCTGCCTCTCGACAGGAGCCCAATGGAGGATGGATGAGAGGCTTGTGCGTGCCTTTCAATCCTTTAGACGGACGTCGCGGAAAAAGGTTTGCGCTAACTTCCGGAGTCCAGTTTCCGCCTGACGATCTCGTTGATCACGCGTCCGTCGACGGTGCGGCCGGCGAGCGCGGCCATCACAGCTTTCATCACACGGCCGAGATCCTTCACGGTGCTGGCGCCGGTCTCTGCGATGGCAGCATCCACCGCCCGCTCGACCTCAGCCGCAGCGACCGGTGGCGGCAGGTACGCCTCGAGCACGGCGATCTCCGCCGTTTCCTTCGCAACCAGATCGTCTCGCCCGCCCTTCGCGAACTGCTCGATGGAGTCCCGGCGCTGCTTGATCAACGAGGCAATCACCTGTTCGGTTTCCGCCTGATCGAGCGTCCGCCCCTTCTCCACCTCGCGGTTCATCAACGCTGCCTTGACCATCCGCAACGGCGCGAGCCGCGCCTGATCCCGCGCCTTCATTGCCGCGGTGATGTCCTGACC
>JBOGIX010000207.1:0-4754 GCA_050744685.1 Vicinamibacterales bacterium
ACGCCGAGCTGCAGCCAGAACCCCATGATGCGCGTGATCTCCTCGCGCACGGCGGGATTCCAGGTATTCAGGTCCGGCTGAAACTCGTAGAACCGGTGAAAGTAGTACTCACCCGCCGCATCGTCCCGCGTCCAGGTGGCCTTCTGCACGCCGGGAAAGACCATTCCTTCGTTCCAGTTCGGCGGACGCTTCTTCGACCAGACGTACCAATCCCGGTGCGGCGAGCGCGGATCCTGCCGCGCCGACTGGAACCAGGGGTGCTTGATGGACGTGTGATTGACGACGAGATCGACGATCACGCGCATGCCGAGCTGTTCGGCGTGATTCATGAACTCGACGAACTCGCCGAGCGTGCCGTGCTTGGGATGCACGCCGTAGCACTCGGCAACGTCGTAGCCGTTGTCCTTGTTCGGCGAGGGATAGAACGGCTGCAGCCAGAGGCAGGTCACGCCGAGCCCGGCGAGGTAGTCGAGCTTGCTCGTGAGGCCGGCGAAGTCGCCGATGCCATCGCCGTTGGCATCGACGTATTTCTCCACGTCGAGGCAATAGATAATGGCGTTCTTGTACCAGAGATCGTCGATCATCGTGTGCCAGTCCCAAGCTGTGCCGCGCCTTGCGGCACGATGGGCCCAGACGCAAGCGATGATCCAACTCGGATTTAATGCGCGGACTTACGATGCGGGACCTGCTGGGGGATGAGCTTGCAGGACGAGCTCCCGAAATGCAGTGACCTCCGTGGTCGTAATTCTTGCTGCGCCCCCCGCGCGCGGGATGAAAACGGCCATGACAAGGGTTCTGACTGCTGCTCGCGTCCGGCCGCAAGAATGCCGGAGGGTTGCGAGTGGGCCGGGGCTGCCGCAAGAATGCCCGAGGGTTGCGAGTGGGCCGCGGGCTGCCGCAAGAATGCCCCAAGGCTGCGAGTGGGCCGCGGGCTGCCGCAAGAATGCCCGAGGACTGCGAACAGGCCGTTCGCGAGAACAAAAAGGAGAGAAAGTGACTGCACTCGTATTGACCACCTTCATCACCGGAGCCATTGCCATGTCCGCTCAGACACCGCCGGCTGCCGCCCAGGGGCCCGAACTGAAAGTCGGCGATCAGGCGCCGGACTTCTCGCTCGAAGCGTCCGACGGCAAGACCTACAAGCTCTCGGACTTCCGCGGCAAGAAAGCGGTCGTCGTCGCCTGGTTTCCCAAGGCGTTCACCAGCGGGTGCACGATCGAGTGCAAGTCGCTGGCTGAGAACGGCCACCTGATTCGCAAGTACAACACGGCGTACTTCATGGCGAGCGTCGATCCGATTAGCGACAACAAGGGCTTCGCCGACCAGCAGAAAGCGGATTTCCCGCTGCTCAGCGACCCGACGAAGAAGACCGCGGAAGCCTACGGCGTGCTGAACGCGCGCGGCATGGCCAACCGGTGGACGTTCTACATCGGCAAGGATGGCAAGGTCCTCGCGATCGACAAGGCGGTGAAGCCGGCGACGTCGGCCGAAGACATGGCCGCGAAGCTTGGTGAGCTGGGAGTCGAGCGCAGCGAATAACCGGTCAGCGCGGCACGATCTGGATCTCGAAGACGCGGGGCCAGAGCTTGCCGGTCACGAACAATCGATCCTTCGCGGCGTCGTAGGCGATTCCGTTGAGAACATCGGCGCCTGCGGCGTCGCGGGGTTCGAGCAGTCCCGTCAGGTCGATCCAGCCAACCACGCGTCCCGTCGTCGGCGAGATGCGGGCGATGCGGTTGGTCTGGTAGACGTTGGCGTAGATCTCTCCCTTCACGAACTCCAGCTCGTTCAGCTCGTCGACCGCCCGGGAGCCGTCGCGCACGACCAGCTTCCCGGTCTGGCGCAGCGTTTCCGGATCGAGATATCGCAGCGTGCCCGTCTCGGATCCGTCGCTCATGATGAGGCGCGCGCCGTCGTGCGTCAGGCCCCAGCCTTCACCGACGTAGGTGAACGTGCGGCGCGGCTGAAACGTCTCCCGGTCGTAGATGAAGCCGATCCCCGACTGCCAGGTGAGCTGGATCAGCGTGTCTTTCCAGACGACGATACCCTCGCCGAAATACTGCTGGTCGAGCGCCCGCACCTGCAGGACTTCCCCGGTTTCGACGCGCACCTTCCGGATGCTCGAGCGCCCGTTCAGGCCCGTGCCTTCATAGAACACCCCGTCCTGATACAGCAGTCCCTGGGTGTATGCCTCCCGATCGTGGGGATAGCTTCGGACGACCTTGTAGCGATAAACGGGAACACTCACGGATGGCTTCCTGGCTTGTGAGCGTGTGAATGCATGTGTGGCTTCCGGCTTCAGCCGGAAGAATTCCCCGGAGATCTTCCGCCTGAGGGCGGAAGCCACGCGCTCCGGCGCTACTCGGCGCTGCGCGTCGCGAGCCATTCCGTGAAAAGTACCTGAAGGATGGCGACGGTGGGCACGGCCAGGATCGCGCCCGCGATGCCGAGCAGATTCCCGCCAATCAAAAGAGCCACGATCACCGCGACCGGGTTGACGCCGACCTGACGTTCCATGACCTTCGGCACGAGCACGTGATTTTCCAGCTGCTGCTGAAGGACGAAGAAGATGATGACGAGGATCACCTTGTTCAGCGACACCGTCGCCGCCACGGCGATCGCCGGAACAGCGGAGAGGATCGGGCCGACCACCGGAATCAGCTCGCCGATCGCGGAGATGAGGGCGAGCACGTAGAAGAACGGAATGCCGAACGCCCACAGGAAAACCGCGGAGGTCGTGCCGATGATGGCCGCGAGCAGCAGCTGCCCGCCAAGCCAGGCGCTCACCTTTGTAGTGATTGCCGCGGATACGGCGTCGACCCGCTTGCGGCGTCGCGGCGGGAACAGCAGGAGCAGCGTCCTCCTCAGCGAGCCTGCCTCGACCAGGAAATAGAACGTCAGGATGAGAATCGTCAGCAGTCCGACGATCCCGCCGACGACACCGGCGAGCGCCGAGACCACGGTGCCGACCGCTTGTCCTCCCTGTCCGACTGGCGCGCGCTCCACCGCCTCGCGGAACGTCAGGTGCTCGGTGAGGATTTTCTTCGAGATGAGAAAGTCCTGCGCACGCTCGAACATGCCGGGCACTGCGCTCCAGAGCTGCTGCGCCTGATCGATCAGCGGCGGAAACACGAGCGCGCCAATCGCAGCAAGAGTGCCGAGAATGGCGAGGTAGAGAATCAGGATGGCCAGCCAGCGCGGGAACCGGCGCGTGCCGATCGGCAGCACCTTCTGGCGCTCGATCACACGCACGATCGGGCTGAAGCCGATCGCCAGCAGTCCGCTGATGTAGAGCAGCAGCAGTACGCCCCGGACGAGATACGCCGCCCAGGTGACGATCACGGCGAGCGCCGTCATCGCCAGCGCATATCGGATCAGCGCGCGTTTTTCGGCGGCTTCGTATTCCTCCCTGCTGGTGTCGGCGTCGGGGCTGGTGATCGATTGGCGCGCCGCAGCCGGCTGCTTCGCTGGCGCACGCTGACCCGGCGGGAGATTGGTCTGGGTCACGGTCCGGACGAAGGCGCGATCAGCTCCGGTAGAGGAACTGCTGCGTGAAGTCCGCCACGAGGTCGTAGATCTGCGACAACTCGGCGGGCGGGGCCAGGAACACGACACGGAAGAAGCCATCCTCCGGCCGTGCGCCGAACCCGGAGCCGTAGACGCAGAGCACGCCCGTCGCGCGCAGCAGCGCGAGCACGTAATCCTCGTCGGTGGCGCCGGGCGGCAGCGTGACTTTCGGCATCGCGTAGAACGCGGCCGACGGCCGCACGACCGACATGCCCTCGATCCCGTTCAGGCGCGCCGCCGTTACATCCGCCCGTTCGCGGAGGGCCTCGCGGAATCGCTGCTGGTGCGTGCGGTCGCCGTCGAGCGCCGCGACGATGGCGTACTCCATGGGCGCAGTGCTGCACAGGCGGCCGTCGGCGAGCTTCTTGATTCCCGCGAGCACGTCGTCCAGCCGATCGGTGCGGCCGACGGCGAGCCACCCGGATCGCCAGCCGGGCGCGAGATAGGCCTTCGAGAGAGACGAGAACGTGATGACCGGCGCATCCGGATTCAGGCTGCCGATGGCGTTGACGGCACCATCGAACGCGAGGTCCGCGTAGACCTCGTCGGCCAGCAGCGGAATGTTGCAGTCGTCGGCGATCTCCAGCAGGCCGCGCCGCACGTCGTTCGGATAACTGGCGCCGGTCGGATTGTTGGGATCGATCGCGACGAGCGCGCGCGTGGACGGCGTGACCAGCCGGCGGACTTCCTGGACGTCGGGCACCCAGCCGCGCGAGGGATCCGTCGGATAGAACACCGGGCGCGCGCCGATCTTCGCCAGGACCGCGGTATAGAGCGGATAGGTCGGCGACGGCAGCAACACGTCGTCGCCGGGGCCGGCGAGTGCGGTCAGGGCCAGCTCTATTCCTTCGGACGTGCCGGCGGTGATGACGGCGCGGTCGGCATCGAGCGGCATGCCGCGGCGCGTGCACTCGGCAGCCACGGCCTCGCGGGCCGCGGGAATGCCCACGGAAGGGGCGTAGCCGTTGTGTCCGTCGCGGATCGCCTTCTCCACGGCGTCGACGAGGTGCGGGGGCGTTTCGAAGCCGAAGATGATGGGATCGCCGATGTTCAGGTAGCGCACCTTGCGGCCGGCAGCCTCGACTTTGCGGGCCTCTGCGACGATATTGCGAATGGCGTAGGAGAAGCCGCTGATGCGGCTGGCAACGGGGATGCCGCTCGAGGTACGCGAGGCCATGTGCGGATTC
>JBOGIX010000208.1:0-2695 GCA_050744685.1 Vicinamibacterales bacterium
ACCTGCAGCCGTCCATCGCCGCGGCGATCTGCCTGCTCGGGAGCAACTGCGGTTCGCATACCGGCTACATTCTCGACACGCTGAAGTTCGCGGCGAACAATCCGGGGCACCAGGAACTGCTGCGTTCGGCGGCCGGCGGTCTCGCCGCGCTGGCGATCGCCGGCACCGCGGACGCCGCGCGTGCGCTCTTCGAACACGGCATCCCGTCGCGCGATCCGGAGCGGGCGGCGATCGCGCTCGCCATCGGGCACGTGGCGCTGCGCAACACCGCCCTCCTGCTGCAGGTCCTCGGGAAACAACCGGACCTGCAGGCGGCGACCGAACTGCTGCGCGAGGCGTTCGACATGCTCGAAGAGGACTTCGAGGAGGAACGCTTCTACGTCGCCGTGCGGCGCGCCTACTGGGCGGCGCCCGCGGGATCCGCCGCGCGAAAGATTGCGGAGACGGTGATTCAGCGGCTCGAGTTCTGACGAGTAAGCGGTCCGATCTCAGCTCGAAACACAGAAGCCAGGTGGCTGGCGCAGGCGACTCCATCACTCACAATGCTGCAGACGGACACGCGATCGAAACAAGCCGGAAGCGGGAAGCGGGAAGCGGGAAGCTGACGTCAATGGATTACCGCCAGTCAGGCGTCGACATCGACGCGGGACATGAAGTCGTTCGCCGCATCCGCTCGCTCGCGAAGGGCACGTTCACCGCGGGCGTGCTCTCCGATATCGGATCGTTCGGCGGGCTCTTCGGGCTGTCGGGCAGCGACACCCGCGATCCGGTGCTCGTGGCGAGCGCTGACGGCGTCGGCACGAAGCTGCGCGTCGCGTTCATGACCGGCATCCACACGACGATCGGCGCGGATCTCGTGAACCACTGCGTGAACGACATCCTCGTCCAGGGTGCGCGGCCGCTCTTCTTTCTCGACTACCTGGCGACCGGGCGGCTCGAGCCGGATGTGGCGGTGCAGATCGTCGAGGGCCTCGCCGGCGCCTGCCGTGCCAACGGTTGTGCGCTGCTCGGCGGCGAGACCGCCGAGATGCCGGGCTTCTATGCCGACGGCGAATACGACGTCGCCGGCTTCATCGTCGGCATCGTCTCGCGCGAGCGGCTGATCGACGGCAGGACGATTCGTCCGGGCGATGCCCTCATCGGCATTCCGTCTTCGGGGCTCC
Organism: Vicinamibacterales bacterium; assembly: GCA_050744685.1. Classification (GTDB taxonomy): domain Bacteria; phylum Acidobacteriota; class Vicinamibacteria; order Vicinamibacterales; family 2-12-FULL-66-21; genus JACCXG01. Next base: position 1,164 of record JBOGIX010000208.1, read on the forward strand.
ACACGAATGGCTACTCGCTGGCGCGGCGGATTGCCTTCGAGGTTGCCGGCCTCGAGCCCGGGGCGCGGGTGCCGGAGCTCGGCGCCACGATCGGCGAGGCGCTGCTCGCGCCGCACCGGACGTATCTTCCGCTCATCACGCCGCTGCTGGATTCGGGTGTGATCAAGGGCCTGGCGCACATCACCGGCGGTGGCATCACCGACAACCTGCCGCGGATCCTCCCCGGGGGGAGCCGCGCCCTCGTCGATCGCCGGGCCTGGGAGGTGCCGGCGCTCTTCCGCTGGCTGCAGGCGACGGGCGGCGTGCCCGACGAGGACATGTTGCGGACGTTCAACATGGGCATCGGCCTGATCGTGGTGTGTTCGGCGGAAGCGGCGCCGCGCCTGCTCGCGCATCTGGCGAGCGCCGGCGAATCAGGGGCCGTGCAGATCGGGCACATCGAAGAGGGAGGGAAAGGGGTGCGTTACGCCGGCTGAACGACGCGGCAGCGAGACGGACCGAGCAGCGATCGGCGTGCTGATCTCGGGGCGCGGCAGCAACCTCGAGGCGCTCATCGACGCGATCGACGCGGGCCGGCTCCACGCACGGATCGCGGTGGTCGTCTCCAACCGCGCGCAGGCGGGCGGGCTGGAGCACGCCAGGGCAGCGGGCGTCGAGACCCTCGTCCTCGACAACCGCCAGTTCCAGTCGCGTCACGAGTACGACAGCCGCCTCGCCGACGAGCTGCGCGCGCGCGGCGTGAAGCTGGTCTGCCTTGCCGGTTTCATGCGTCTGGTCAGCGCGCCGCTGCTCGATGCCTTCCCCGACGCCATCCTCAATATCCATCCTTCCCTGCTCCCGGCGTTTCCCGGGATCGACGCGCAAAGGCAGGCGCTCGAGCACGGCGTCAGGATCACCGGCGCGACCGTGCACCTGGTGACCGGCGATCTCGATGCCGGTCCGATCGTCCTGCAAGCCGCGGTGCCAGTAAAAGACGACGACACGGTGGAGAGCCTGTCGGCGCGAATACTCGCCGAGGAACACAGGCTGTACCCCGAGGCGGTGAGCAGAATCCTGAGGGGAGGATGGAAGATCGAAGGCCGGCGGTTCGTGGCCGCGGGCGCGGCCACCGTGTGATCGTCGGCGGCGTTGCTTTCCACGTCACGATCCGGGGTCCCGCACGTGGCACCCAGTCTCGAGCCGGAGAACCGGAAACCAGTAGCTGATGACTGGAAACTGGAGACTGGAAACTGGAACTGACAACGTTCGAGGTTCAGGTGTGCGCCGGCACGATGCGCAGCACAGCCACTTCCGGCGGGCAGTTCAATCGAACGGGGACGTATACCGTGCCGACGCCGCGGCTCACGAACACGGTGGTGTTGTCGCGATGCGCGCTGCCGGCGATCACCGGGAACTCCCGGGCCGCCACCGCGCCGAGGCCCGGAAGCACGATCTGGCCGCCGTGGGTATGACCGCTCAGGACGAGCGGCACCGAGAGCGCCGCCGCTTCGATCAGGCGCTTCGGTGTGTGGGCAACGAGGATGAGCGTCGGC
>JBOGIX010000209.1:0-2955 GCA_050744685.1 Vicinamibacterales bacterium
GTGCTGGCCCTGTCCTTCAGCGGCCGCCTCGACGCCCTCGACAGGGTCTTCTACTGGGGCGACGTGGTGGCGCTGCTGCTGCTGCCGCCGCTGTTCCTGCATTTTGCGCTGGTGTTTCCCGAGCGTCCCGACGCGTGGGCGAAGAGCGACACCGGGCGCACGCTGCTGCCGCTGCTGTATCTCCCGGCGCTGCTGCTCGGTGGGGCGCGGGTCGCGATGATCATGCGCGCGGGAGGCCACGGCGAAGTACTCTCCGGAGTGCTGACGATCGTCGACAGCGGCGAATATCTGTATTTCGCCGCGAGCATGGTCGGGGGGTTGTGGATCATGACGCGCGCGCTCACGCGCGTGCGGTCCGTCACGTCGAGACGTCAGCTCCGATGGATTGTGTGGGGTACGGCCCTGGGCGCGGTGCCGTTCGTGGCCGGATACGCGCTGCCGTTCGCCGTCGGGCTCGACGGTATCCCTGGCGCAGAATGGACGGCGCTGCTGCTGGGGTTGCTTCCTCTCACGTTTGCGTCCGCGATCGTCCGCTACCGCTTGATGGATGTCGAGGTCATCATCAAGCGCACGCTCGTCTACGCGGCCGCCATTGCCGCCATCGCCGCCATTTACGGAATCCTGCTGACCCTGGTCAGCAAGGTGTTCCTCGACGGCGATCCGGTCACGAACCAGGTCATCGGGCTGCTCGCGACGCTCGTCGTGGTGCTGTTGTCGCGGCCGTTGAAGAACGCCATTCAGGCCGGTCTCGACCGCGTGTACTACCGCGATCGCTACGACTATCGTCGCGCGCTCGTCGGATTCGCGCGCGATCTCAACAGCGATCTCGATCTGTTCCGCCTGAGCGAGCGTCTGGTCCATCGCGTGATGGAGACGCTGGTCGTCGATCGCATGGCGCTGATGCTCGCGCCCGTCACCTCGGGCAGGGACGGACACTTCGCGACGATTGCGCATGCCGGGTTCAGCGTGGAGCCGCCTGTTCTCGGGCGGCCGTCCGACGTCGCCACGCGGCTCATCTCCGGCCACACCCTCGGCCTCGACGATCCGATGTCGCAGCGCCGCATCGAAGCGCGGGAGCTGGAGTTCTGGCGCGATGCCGGGATCCATTACTTCGTGCCGTGCGTCTCGAAGGAAGGCACCATCGCGGTACTGGCGCTCGGCCGCCGCGCGAGCTCCGAGCCGCTGAGCAGTGAAGACATGGCGCTCCTCGCCGCGGTGGCGGCGCAGGCGGCGACCGCGCTCGAGAACGGCCGGCTCTATCGGCAGCTCCGCATGAAGGCGGAGGAGGTCGATCGGATGCGCGAGTTCAGCGAGAACATCCTCGAATCGCTGAACGACGGGATTGCGGTGGTCAACCGCGATGTCCGGGTCGTGCGCTGGAACCGGCGGCTGGAGGAGCTGTACGGCATCCGGCACGAAGAGGCGATTGGCCGGCGGCTGCACGAGCTGTTCGAGGCGTCCTTCCTCGAGGTGGTCGCGCCGGCGACGCGCGAGTCGGAGGGGGCCGCCTTCTATCGCGTGCCCCTGACGACGCGCCACGGGGCCGCGCGGAGGCTCCTCGTCAACGTGGCGACGACGCCGCTGCGTGATTCGGATGGCGCGATTGCCGGCACGATCATCATCGTCGAGGACATCTCCAGCAGGGTGCAGCTCGAAGAGCAGCTGCAGATCTCGGAGAAGATGGCGTCGATCGGCCTTCTCGCGGCCGGCGTGGCGCACGAGGTCAACACACCGCTGACCGGCATCTCCAGCTTCACGCAGATGCTGCTGCAGAACGCCGAGCCGGACGACCCGAAGACGAAAGTGCTGGAGAAGATCGAGCGCCAGACCTTCCGCGCGGCGAAGATCGTCAACGGCCTGCTGAACCTGGCGCGTCCCGCGCAGGTGGACTCGGGGCCGGTCGATCTTCACGCCGTGATCAACGACGTGCTGGCGCTCCTCGAGCACCAGTTCGAAAAGGGCAGCATCAAGATCCGGCGGGAGTTGGACGAGGCCCCCGGCGAGGTTGTCGGCTTCGAGTTCAAGCTGCAGCAGGTCTTCCTCAATCTGTTCCTGAACGCGCGCGACGCGATGCCGAGCGGCGGCTGGCTGACGATTGCCACGCGCCACGAGGGCGGCGAAGTCGTCGCGGAAGTGTTCGATACGGGTGCCGGCATTCCGCAGGAGTACCTCGATCGTATTTACGACCCGTTCTTCACGACCAAGCCCATCGGCCAGGGGACCGGCCTCGGGCTGTCGATTACTTACGGCATCGTGCGAGAGCACGAGGCCTCCATTCACTGCGCGAGCACGCCCGGACAGGGCACGCGGTTCACGCTGCGCTTCAAGGCGGCGCAGCCTGACGTTCGCAGGGCCGCCCGTTAGAGAGGCCGCGGCATGTCGCCGCGGGCTCCTGAGGGCCGCCAGGATCGCTTATGCGTCGTAACGGTTCGGTCCTCGTCATCGACGACGAGGAGATCATGCGTGAAATCCTCCAGGCCCTCCTGGAGCGGGAGGGCTACGCCGTCCGGCTGGCCTCCAACGGGCAGGAGGGGCTGGACCTGGCGCGCGCGCTGCCATTCGATGCCGTCATCGTGGACGTGATGATGCCGGGCATCGACGGCCTCCAGGTCCTCCAGGAACTGAAGAAGCAGGACGACGACCTGCCGGTGCTGATGATCACGGCCTATGCGTCGATGGACACCGCCATTCGCGCGATGAAGCTCGGCGCCTTCGACTACATCACCAAGCCCTTCAAGAACGACGAAGTGCTGGTCGTCCTGCAGAACGCCATCGAGCGCCGCCGGCTGCAGCAAGAGAACGCGCAGCTCAAGGGCGATGCCGCCAGGCGGCACCACAAGTTCTCGGGCATCATCGGCCGCAGTCCGAACATGACCCAGGTGTTCGAGCTGATCGCCCAGGCGGCGCCCAGCCGATCCACCATCCTCATCACCGGCGAGAGCGGCACCGGCAAGG
>JBOGIX010000210.1:0-3963 GCA_050744685.1 Vicinamibacterales bacterium
GCGCTCCTGATCTTCACGTTCCTCCTGGTCCTCCCCCCGGTCATGGACCAGCTCGAAAACCTCCTCGCCAAAGGCATCACCTGGGGCACCGCCGCCCGCATCCTCTGGACCCTCGTCCCCCAGGCCCTCGGCCTCACGATCCCGATGGCCCTGCTCGTCGGCATCCTGATCGGCCTCGGACGCATGTCCGGCGACCGCGAATCGGTGGCACTGCTGGCCTGCGGCGTCAGCCCGTACCGCCTCCTCCGCCCGGTCGGCCTGCTCGCCGCCATCGCCGCGCTCGCCACGGCCTACGTGATGATCGTGGCGATCCCGGCGTCCAACCAGACGTTCCGGGAAATCACCTTCAGGCTCGTTTCACAACGCGTCGAGACCGAAATCAAGCCCCGCGTCTTCTTCCAGGACTTCCCCGGCGTCGTGTTGTACGCCCGCGATGAACCCGACCCGGGCCAGTCCGGCTGGAAACGCCTGATCGTCGCCACGACGGCGAAGGGCGGAGAAACGACGATCCACCTGGCCGAACGCGGACGGCTGCTGCTCAACAAGGAAACCCGGACGGTGGAGCTGCTGCTGACCAACGGCACGAGCTACCGCACGCCCGCGTCCGGCGAAACCGGCACGACCCGCTTCACCGAGGACTTCCGCATGGCCCTCGACCCCGAGGCCGTCTTTCCCAAGCTCAACATCCAGCCCGGCCTGAACGAGAAGACGATCGCCCAGCTCCGCGCGGACGCCGCCAGCAAGGTGCAGAACGGCCTGTCCCCGCACCCGGAAGTCATCGCCATCCAGCAGAAATTCACGTTCCCCGTCGCGTGCCTCGTCTTCTCCACGATCGGCCTCGCGCTCGGCCTCACGGTCGCCCGCGAAGGCAAACTCGCCGGCTTCGTCGTTGGCATCATCGTCATATTTGCGTACTACATAATCATGTTCCTGTGTGAATCCTTGACGAAGGGGCACCACCTGAACATGTACGTGTCGAGATGGGTGCCGAACATCGTGCTGGGCGCGTTTGGAATCGTGGCCCTCGTGTGGCGGGCGAGGCATGTCGAGGGGAGATTGCCGTTCAGGCTTGCCGGGAGGGTGGCAAATATTGCGAGTGTGAGGTGGGGGGCCAGGCGGGTGCTGGAACGGACTGCGTCCGCGGCTGGGGCGGTCGGCGGTGTGGCGGGCGGAATCGTGGGCGGGGTCAGAGCGGAGCGCCCGAGCCGTGGAAGTCGGCCGCCGGTGCTGGTCATCCGGGTGCCCCGCCTGCGGATCCCTGCGCCCGGCCTGCTGGACCGCTACATCAGCCAGACGTACCTGCGCATTGCCGGCCTGTCGTTTCTGGCGCTGCTCGGACTTTTCTATATCTCGACGTTTCTCGATAGGTCGGACAAGGTATTCAAGGGGCAGGCGACGCTTGCGGAAGTGGGCACGCTGCTCGTCTACATGACGCCGCGGTTCATCTATTTCGTGATCCCCATTGCGGCGCTCCTGAGCGTGCTGGTGACCTTCGGCCTGCTGTCGAGGAACAGCGAGCTCACGGTGATGAAAGCCTGCGGCATCAGTCTGTACCGTGCCTCGTTGTCGGTCGTGCTGCTGTCGCTCGTCTTCAGCGGCGCGATCTTCGGCCTCGAGCAGAGGGTGCTGGCGCTCTCGAACCGCCGGGCCGAGGTGATCGATTCCAAGATCCGCGGAAGAACGCCGCGCGTGTTCGACGCGCTGAACCGGCAATGGGTGGTCGGGCGCGAAGGGGCGATCTACCACTACGCCTGGTTCGACCCGGAGGTGCGGGAGCTCGCGGGGCTGACCATTTATCAGCCCGGCGCCAACGCCTGGAGCCTGGCGAGCGTGACGTCGGCGGCCAGCGCCAAGTACACGACGCGGTGGGTCGGCCACAACGTCAAGACGGGCGACTTCTCCGGCAACGCGCCCAGATGGCAGTCGTTCGAGCAGCGGGCACTGCCCCTGGAGGGGCCGGATTATTTCGAGACCGAGCAGCCCATCGCCGAGATGATGACCGTCGGGCAGCTCCGCCGTTATGTCCGGGAGCTCTCGGCGAGCGGCCTCAACGTGATGAGCCTGGCAGTGGAGTTCCACCACAAGCTGGCCTTCCCCTTCGTCACCCTGGTGATGACCCTGCTCGCCATCCCGTTCGGCGTCAGCACCGGGCGGCGCGGCGCCCTGTACGCCGTCGGCCTCGGGATCATCCTCGCGCTGTCGTACTGGATCGTCACCAGTCTGTTCGTCGCACTCGGCAAGAGTGGGCTGCTCGCGCCGGTGCTCGCCGCCTGGTCACCGAACATCATCGTCCTTGGCGCGGCCGCTTATGTCTTCCTGACCGTCCGGACGTGACGGGGACACCAGGCCCGCACGCACTCACTGGCGCACCAACGAAATCCCGTCGATCGCGAACCTTCCCTTCGCCCCCGGCACGGCGTTGACCAGATCGACGACGAAGAGGAGCGACGTCGCGCCGCCGAGGGGCGGCATCCCGCCCGACCGGCTGGCGGAGCGGAACGTCTTTGGGTCCAGCAAAATCGCGCGCTCCGTTGAGTCCAGGTAAACAGAACGCCCCCACCGCGCGCTCCCGACGCCGTTGAAGCGCAGCTGGACCGACACGCGCATCGGTCGATCTGCACGCCCTCGAACGCTGATCGCCTGGGCGTCCGCCTTCGCCAGCTGGACGTCCGTCGCTAACGCCACGAACGGACTGGGTGTCGCACCCGCCGCCATTGCGTACGTCAACGTGACAGTTTCCCCATCCAGGCCGATCGTCCCCTGAGATCCCGGGCTCGCCTCGATCCGCCAGCGTGTGGCGATCGGCGAAAGATCTTCGGCGGACACTGGTGCAGGCGTCGAGGCCTGGGCGGCGCGACTGAAACGGTAGATGGGGTTGCTCACCAGCCATGGGATCGGCGGCGTGCCTGGCGCATTCGGCAGGTGGACCTCGACGCGGTAGGCGCCGGGTAAAGCAGCTTCATAGTCCAGCGATCCGCCCGCGTGCTCCGAGACCGCGCGGCCGTTTCGCAGGAGCACGGTCACCGCACGTGCCGGGACTGCTGAGCGCACCGTGAAGCGGGCCCGTCCGAGGGACGCGGGGAGTTCATCGCCGGCGTGCGCTGTGACGCCGTTCGACGTCCTTGCGCTGAAGCTCAACGACGCCGGCGCCGCCAGTCCCTCGATCGCCGTGAATGCGTGACCACGCTCGATCGCGTCGAGCAGCATCGCGCCATCGCGGGCAGCATCGGACCCGAGCGGCTGCGGCAGTCTCAGGTGCAGCGAGAACGTCTTGAACACGGCTTCATAGGACGGAATGTGCAGCCGCCGGCCGCGCGCCTCGCCTCCCTCTGCGACGAACCCTCCGTGTGCGTCGTGTCCGGGCAACGCGACGATCCGGCGCGTCGCGGCGACGTCGTCCCATCGGCGCATGCCATCGGCCGAGCGATCGAGCAGCGAGGCAAGCGCGCCGGCCGGTCGCCACAGGTAATCGACGAACGCGCGCGAGAGCCGCACGTGTCCTTCGTCACGCCACTCGCTGTCCGCGTTCAGCCATTCGATCCCGTCCACCGGCACCGACCAGTCGCGCCACGCGAGTTCCTCTCGCGGGGAAAACGGGTGCGCGGCGACGCCGAACCCGCCGAGCCGGCGGACGTCTTCGGCGACCGCCTCCGCTTCCCCGCCGAGCGGATACGGCGCCGCGGGGATGCCGAGTGCGATGTAGTGCCCGCCGTTCGTGCTGATCTCCACGCCGTCGAGGCACAAGACGCCGTGTACGTACGCGGGCGGATCCGGCGCCTGCGTGCCGTTGCCGTGATCGGTGAAGATGGCGAATCGAAGTCCCGCGCGGGCCGCGGCCTCGGCGACCTGCGCCTTGTCGAGGGCGCCGTCCGATCGCCGCGTATGAATGTGGAAGGCGCCGGGGACCGACACGGCGGCCGGCGTGTCGGCCGACTGCGTGGAGAGCGGCGCCGGCGGCGCGGT
>JBOGIX010000211.1:0-1988 GCA_050744685.1 Vicinamibacterales bacterium
CCCGCGGACGATCTGCGCGGTGCACGGCCGACGGTGGTGTTGAGCGCAGAGATCTGGCGCGAGCACTTTTCGTCCGATCCCGCCGTCGTCGGGCGGCTACTCACCGTTGGAAGGGGCAACAAGGCCGTCGCATTCGAAGTGATCGGCGTCATGCCGCCGGAGTTTCGCCTTCCCGCCGGCGCTGAGGTCTGGGTCGCGCTCGGATCCGCCTAGGTTTAGAAGCGGGCGCCGCCGCGCAGGGCTGGCAGGCAGAGAGTGTCCGCGCCATGTACGCAATCGGTCGCCTGGCGGCGGGCGAGACTGTCGAGAACGCCGCTGAGCAGCTCTCGACCATCGCGCGGAACGAAGAGCTGAAGAATGGAATGTCGAACACGTCGATGGTGGCGACGACGACGCCGTTGATGACGCATTTGCTCGGTGCCGCTCGTCCAGCGCTGCTGGCGATCGCCGGCGCATCGGGCGCGCTGCTGCTGATTGCGTGTGCCAACGCGGCAGCGCTGCTGCTGGTTCACGGCGCAGGGAGGCGGCGCGAGATCGCCGTCAGATTTGCCCTCGGCGCGCGGCGGCTGCAGGTTGTTCGGCAACTCTTCTGCGAAACGATGGTGCTGTGCCTGATTGCGGGCGTTCTGGGTGTGGGGCTCGCATACGTGAGCTTCGACGCCATCGTGTCGCGCGCGCCGATTGCCGTGCCTCGGCTCGACCAGGCAGCGATCGACGTCCGCGCGTTGCTGTTTGCGCTGGTGGTGTGCCTGGGGACTGCGGTCATGGTCGGGCTCTTCCCGGCATGGCGCCACAGCGGCGCCGCGCTCCTGGCCGGACTTCACGACCGTTCGCGGTCGGCGACTCCGACGTCCTCTTCCGCGCGCACGCGAAAGCTGCTCGTGGCGGGCCAGCTCGCGGCCGTGGTGGTGCTCCTTATGGCGGCGGGCCTCTTCATCCGCAGTTTCACCGCGCTTCTTCGTCTCGACCTTGGTTTCGATTCTCGGGGCGTCCTGACGTTCAACTTGGGTTTTTCCGAGGACAGGCACGACACAAAAGAGAAGCAGTGGGCGCTGGTCGATGCCGTGCTCGACAGCGCACGACGCCTGCCGGAAGTCGTCGCCGCCGGCGCCGTGTATCAACGGCCGCTTGCCGGCACCATCGGGTGGGACACCAACGTCATCATCGAGGGGCAGCCGCTTGCATCCGAGAGCGCGAGCCGCAACCCGATTCTCAACTGGGAAGCGGCCACGCCAGACTATTTCCGTGCCATGGACATTCGCCTGCTGCACGGCAGGCTCTTCGATGAGCGCGACACGGCGAAATCACTGCCAGTGGTCATCGTCGGGCAGTCGCTCGCCGTACGTCTGTGGCCGAGGCAGGATCCGCTCGGCCGACGCATGATCGCATACGGCGCACCCGTAGCAGGGAACATACCCGTGTGGCAGACGGTGGTCGGCGTGGTCGAAGACGCCAGATCTCGTGAGGTCGAAGCGCCGCGGTTCGACCTGTATCTGCCGTATCGCCAGGCGCCGAATCAGGTCCAGCACTTCATGGTGCGCGTGTCGGGAGATCCGCTGGCAGTGGTCCCGGCGCTCAAGGCCGGAGTCGCCGCCATCGATCCCGAGGCGAGGGTCGACGGAATCTCGACGATGGAGGACGTCGTCAACCGGGCGTTCGCGGCCTGGCGGTTCAGCATCATCGTCGTATCCGCATTCGCGGCGATCGCCTTGACGTTTGCTGCGGTCGGAATCGCGACGTTGGTGGCCTTCGCCGCGACCCAGCGCACGAGAGAGATCGGCGTCCGCGCCGCGCTCGGGGCGCAGCGGCGCGATGTCGTCGCACTCGTCGCCAGCGAAGGGACGTGGACTGCGCTGGCGGGCCTTGCCGTCGGGGTCCTCACTGCCTGGATTCTACGGATGTCGGTCGAGTCGATGTTGTTCGGCGTCGCGCCCGGCGATGCGCTGACGTTCGCCGCCGTGCCGCTGTTGCTCGGCATCGTGTCCGTG
>JBOGIX010000212.1:0-9974 GCA_050744685.1 Vicinamibacterales bacterium
GTGCTGGGTCGAAGGGACCGTGTTCGAGCATGGCAGCGCACGGTTGACGTCAGTCGACGGCGTCGAGATCGAAGCCCCGCTCGAGGGGACGCTCCTGTTGATCAAGAACGAGGATCAGCCCGGCGTCATCGGTGAGGTGGGCACGATCCTCGGCAGGTTCGGCGTGAACATCGCCAATTTCGCGCTCGGGCGCGGCCAGGGAGGCGCCGTCGGCGTGGTCAACGTGGACGTGCCGGCCGAGGGCGAGGGATCGATCGAGCGCGTGCTCGAAGCGATTCGCGCGATCCCCGCGGTCAAATCCGCGAGCCTGGTGAAGTTTTAAAGAAACTTTGGAAGTAAGGAACTGGGGAACTGGGACGTTGGGCTACGGTGCCTGAAGTGCGATTCGACGGATGGCGCCGGTCGCCTGGTCGGCCATTTCGACGGCTTCCAGGCTGATCGCCTTGATCGCATAGCGCCCGAGCACGATGTCTCCAACCGCCGCGACGATGAGCTCGTTGCTGTCGGTCGCGAGCATCGCCGTCCGGACAGGCCCTTCCGGTTTACGATCTTCAGACACACCAACCAGCATCAGGCGTGGTTCGGCCGGAGCGAGAGTCTCGGGCTGAACCACGGCTGCCCGGAGCTTGCGCGCCGTCGGAGCGGGACGCCGTTCGACGGGACGAAAGGCAAAGGGATTGCGGGTCGGCTCCTCGAGCGGCGGCGTCGCGGCGAGCCGCTCCTTCAAGCGGCGCGCGCGCTCGAGCACCTGCGCGGCCGCCAGGTCGACGGGCGGCTCTTCGATGCTCTGCGGCGCGGCGCGGGGCGGCGCCGGATTGAGCGCGACGGACGCGGCGGACGAGAGCCACGCCACGAGCAGCGATGCGCCGCCGATGTAGAGAGCCGCGCGCTTGATGGTCATCGATCGACTGCTGTCGGGCTCATCTTACTACCGATCGGCCGGACCGGCGAACCCGGAGCACCTCCCCGCTGACGGTCGGATGACGCCCGTCGCCGAGCGCTCACACGCCGTGACAAGGCGCGCAATTGTGGTAGGATTTGCCGTGCACCCTGTTTCGAGTCCCGGGCTTGCCCTCGATTCTGATTCAGGCGGTGTCGTCGCTATCATTCCCGCCAGATATCACTCATCCAGACTTCCGGGGAAGGCGCTCGCCGACATCGGCGGCAAGCCGATGATCGAGCACGTCTACCGGCGCGCCGCGGCCGCCGCGTGGGTCTCGTCGGTGCTCGTCGCCACCGACGACGAGCGGATCCTGGAGGCGGTGCGATCGTTCGGCGGGGTCGCGTGCCTGACGTCTCCCGATCACCAGAGCGGCACGGATCGCCTCGCGGAAGTCGTCGCCGAGATGTCGTGCGACGTCATCGTCAACGTCCAGGGAGACGAGCCGCTCATCGAGCCGATGATGATCGACGAAGCCGTCCAGCCGCTGCTCGACGATCCCATGGTGGTGATGTCCACGCTGCGCCGGCGGATCGACGATCCCGCCGAGCTGCAAAACCCCAACGTCACCAAGGTGGTCGTCGACCGCGAGGGGTTCGCACTGTATTTTTCCCGCGCGCCGATCCCGTTCGTGCGCGCCGGGTCGTCCGCCGCGCGGGCATGGCGCCACGTCGGCTTGTACGTCTACCGCCGCGACTGCCTGCTGCAGCTCGCGGGCCTCGAACCGACCGAGCTCGAACGGTCGGAAGCGCTCGAACAGCTGCGCGCCCTGGAGCACGGCGTGCGCATTCTCGCAGTGGAAACGCAGCACGACTCGATCGGCGTCGATACGCCGGAAGATCTCGAACGCGTACGGCGGCTGGTGTCCGCCGCCCGCGTCTAGGCAAATGGGTACCGATTCAATGCAGAGCAATCGACCTGTAAAGTACATCCTGGTGACCGGCGGCGTCGTGTCATCGCTCGGCAAGGGGCTCGCCGCGGCGTCGATCGGCGCGCTGCTCGAGGGCCACGGCTACAAGGTGGCGCTGCAGAAGTTCGACCCCTACATCAACGTGGATCCGGGCACGATGAGCCCGTACCAGCACGGCGAGGTCTACGTTACCGACGACGGAGCGGAGACCGACCTCGATCTCGGCCACTACGAGCGCTTCACGAACCAGACGACCACGCGCCTCAACAACTGGACGACCGGCAAGATCTACCTCTCGGTGATCCAGAAGGAACGGCGCGGGGATTACCTCGGGCGCACCGTGCAGGTAATCCCGCACATCACCAACGAGATCAAGGACAGCATCCGCGCCATGGCGGCCGACGACGTCGACGTCGTGCTGGTCGAGGTCGGCGGGACCGTTGGCGACATCGAGAGCCAGCCATTCCTCGAGGCGATCCGCCAGCTGCGCCAGGACGTGGGGCGCGACAACACGCTCTACATCCATCTCACGCTGGTTCCGTTCATCGGCGCCGCCGGCGAGCTCAAGACGAAGCCGACGCAGCACAGCGTGCGCGACCTGCGCGCGATCGGGATCCAGCCGGACATCCTGCTCTGCCGCACGGATCGGTTCCTCGATCAGGACATCAAGCGCAAGATCGCGCTTTTCTGCGACGTCGACGAGGAAGCCGTGATCACGGCCAAGGACGTCTCGAGCATCTACGAAGTTCCGCTCGTCCTCGCCGCCGAAGGCCTGGACCGCATCGTTCTCGAGCGCCTGAAGCTGCCGCAGACGGAGGCGCGGATGGACGCGTGGGTGGATCTCGTCGATCGCATCAAGAATCCCGTGGACGAGGTGACGATTCACGTGGTGGGCAAGTACGTGGGCTACGAGGACTCGTACAAGAGCCTCAACGAGGCGCTCTACCACGGAGGCTTCAAGCATCGCCTGCGGGTGAACATCCGGTGGGTCGAGGCCGAGGCGCTCGAACAGCCCGGGGGCGAGCAGTTGCTCGACGGCGCTCACGGGATCCTGGTGCCGGGAGGGTTCGGCGATCGCGGCACACGCGGCATGATGCGCGCGGCCACCATCGCGCGGGAACGCCGGATTCCGTACTTCGGGATCTGCTACGGTTTCCAGTGGGCGGCGGTCGAATACGCCAGGAACGTGTGCGGCCTCGCCGACGCGGACTCGACCGAGTGCTCACCCGACACGCCGAACAAGGTGATCTACAAGCTGCGCGATCTGCTCGGGGTGGACGATCTCGGCGGGACCATGCGCCTCGGCACCTACCCGTGCGAGCTGAAGCCGGGCTCGAAGTCGCGCGCGCTGTACGGCGAGCCAGTGATCCACGAGCGGCACCGCCATCGCTACGAATTCAACTGCCTCTACGAACGGACGCTGACCGAAGGCGGCCTGGAGATCGTCGGCCGATCGCACGACGGCAAGTTCGTCGAGATCGTGGAGCTGGCGTCGCATCCCTGGTATGTGGCGGTGCAGTTCCATCCCGAGTTCAAGTCCAAACCGCTCAAGCCTCATCCGCTCTTCGCCGGGTTCATCGAGGCCGGCCACGCGCACAAGGCGAGCGCCCGCAGCCACGCGCCCGCCTCCGCGTCGGCCTCCGTAGGGTAAAGGTGAAGCCGATCCGGATTGGCGCCGTCACGATCGGCAACGGTTCGCTCCTGCTCATTGCCGGCCCCTGCGTGATCGAAGACGAAGGGCACGCTGTAGGCCTCGCCCGCGCTCTTCGCGACATCGCGGCGCGCGCCGGTGTGCCGTTCGTGTTCAAGGCCTCGTTCGACAAGGCGAACCGGACCTCAGTTGGGTCGTTCCGCGGTCCGGGACTCGAGGACGGCCTGAAGACGTTGCAACGCGTGCGCGAGGAGATCGGCGTCCCCGTGCTGACCGACATTCACGAAGCATCGCAGGCCGCGACGGTCGCCGGCGCCGTGGACGTGCTGCAGATTCCCGCGTTCCTGAGCCGGCAGACCGACCTGCTGATCGCCGCCGCGCGCACCGGGCGCGTCGTCAACATCAAGAAGGGACAGTTCCTGGCGCCGGCGGACATGCGGCACGCGATTGCCAAGGTCACCGCGTCGGGCAACGATCGAGTGATCGTCACGGAGCGAGGATCGAGCTTCGGCTACAACAACCTCGTCGTGGACATGCGCGCGTTTCCGCTGATGCGGCGGTACGGATATCCCGTCGTGTACGATGTCACGCACAGCCTCCAGCTGCCAGGCGCGGGCGACGGCGTCACGGCGGGCCAGGCGGAGTTCATCCAGCCCATGGCGTCGGCCGGTGTGGCGGCCGGGGTCGACGGCGTCTTCATGGAAGTGCACGAGCGTCCTGAAGTGGCCAGGAGTGACGCGCAGAACGCGCTGCGTCTCGATCTCCTGGAACCGCTGCTCGAGCGACTGGTCCGCATCCACGAAGTCGTCCGGGAGGCGCAGGGATGACCTCTTCGACCGCGCCGATGCTCGACCTCGCGCGCAAGGTGCTGCGCACGGAAGCCGCGGCGATCCTCAGCCTCGTGGATCGGCTGGGCGCCGACTTCGACCGCGCGGTGCAGATCCTTTTCGAGTGCCGCGGCCGCGTGGTCGTGACGGGCATGGGCAAGTCGGGGATCATCTGCCGGAAAGTCGCGGCCACGCTCTCGAGCACCGGGACGCCGGCGTTCTTCCTGCACCCGGCGGAAGCGATTCACGGCGACCTCGGCGCCCTGCGCGAAGAGGACGTCGTCATGGCGATGTCCTACAGCGGCGAGACGGAGGAATTGATCCGGCTGATCGAGTCGATCCGGCGCATCGGCGCACGGCTCGTAGCCGTCACGGGCAATCCGGCGTCGACGCTGGCACGCGCCGCCGACGTGGCGCTCGACTGCAGCGTCACCGAGGAAGCGTGTCCGATGAATCTCGCGCCGACCGCTAGCACCACCGCCGCGCTGGCGCTCGGCGACGCGCTGGCGATGACCGTGCTCGTGCGCAAGGGTTTCCGCGAGCAGGACTTCGCGTCGCTCCACCCGGGAGGCAAGCTGGGCCGACGCCTGATGCGGGTCGAGCACGCGATGCACGCCGGCGATTCGGCGCCGATCGTCCGCACCTCGACCGGCATGCCCGACGTCTTCCACGAGATGTCGAGCAAGCGCCTCGGCATGACCTGCGTCGTGGACGAGGGAGGACGGCTGGCCGGGGTGTTCACCGACGGCGATCTGCGCCGGCTGATGACGCGCACCTCGGACGTGCTGTCGCTCACGGCGGGCGATGCCATGACCGCGAATCCGATCACCATCGACCGGCAGCTGCTCGCGGTCGAGGCGCTCAAGATCATGGAAACGCACAAGATCACGTCGGTGATCGTCGTGGACGCGGCACGCCGCGTCGAGGGCGTCGTCCACCTGCACGATCTGTGGCGCACGCAGATGATCTGATGACGGTAGAGGACCGGGCCAGGCGCATCCGCCTGCTGCTCTTCGACGTCGACGGCGTGCTCACCGATGGCGTGGTGATCATGCATGCGGACGGCACCGAGTCCAAGGGCTTCCACATCAAGGACGGCGCCGCCATCGTGTGGGCGCAGCGCGCGGGTCTCACGGTCGGTCTGCTGTCGGCGCGCGCGTCCGGTGCGACGAGCCAGCGGGCCGCCCAGCTCGCGGTCCGTATCGTGCAGCAGGGAGTGAAGAGCAAGCGTGTCGCTTTCGAGCAGATCCTGCGCGACTCGGCGATCGGCGAGCACGAGGTGGCCTATATGGGAGACGACCTGCTCGATCTGCCGGTGCTGCTGAAGGCCGGTCTGTCGGGCGCGCCATCGGATGCGGCACCCGAGGTGCGGCAGGCGGTGCACTTCGTCAGCGCCGCGGCCGGCGGGCGCGGCGCCGTGCGCGAGTTCATCGAGCTCGTGCTCCGTGCGCAGGGCCGCTGGAACACGGTCGTCGCCGATTACGCGGGCGGGAGCTGATGGAAGGCTACGCCACGCTCATCGCCGCGCTGCTGGCGCTCCTGGCGGGCCTGGCCATCGGCAAGGCCTGGGAACGCTACAAGCTGCAGGACGGCCGCTGGATCGATCGCCGCCGCGGGCGCGAGTCGCCGCATTACATGCTCGGCCTCAATTTCCTGGTCGCCAACCAGATCGATCCCGCGATCGAGGAGCTGACGCGCGCCGCGGAGGTTGGCGGGGATCCGCTGGAGATCCGTTTGATCCTCGGCAACCTGTATCGCGAGAAAGGCCAGGTGGGCCGCGCCATCCAGGAGCACCAATCGCTGCTGCAGCGCGCGAACCTGCGCAAGCTGGAACACGCCAGCGTGCTGCTATGCCTCGGCCTCGATTACCGCCACGGCGGGTTCGTCGACCGCGCGCTCGAAGCGTTCACTGAGGTGGTGCGCCTCGACCCGGACAACCGCTACGCGCTGTCGAACCTCGAGAAGCTGTACGAGGAACAGCACCAATGGCAGGAGGCGTACGCGACGCGGCAGAAACTCGCCCGGCTCGACACGGCGGAATTGCAGGGCCGGCACCAGACGATCCTGGCGTTCCTCGAGAACGAGATTGGCACGCAGGCGCTCAAGCGGATGGACTACGCCGAGGCGGCACGCCGGTTCCAGGCGGCGGTAGAGCTCGACCCGGCGAACCCGCCCGCGCACCTGAACCTCGGCGACGTGCGATTCCTGCTCGGCGACCCGGCTGCCGCCGTTGCCGCATGGGAGCAACTCGTGGATCGCGCGCCGGACCGCGCTTATCTCACGTTCGCGCGGCTCGAAGGCGCGTATGCAGGATCGGGTGAGGAAGACGCCAACCGGTTCGCGGATCTCTGCCGGCGCCTCATCGCCGCCAACCCGCAGGACTGGCGCGCCCGGCTGGCCCTCGGGCGCTACCTGTCGTCGCACGGCGCCCCGCGCGAAGCGCTCGACCTGCTGCTGCAGGCGGTCACGCAGAACCCGCACGCGCTCGCCCTGCACCAGGCCACGTGGCAGGTGCTCTCGCGGCTCGCGTTCCCGCCCGCGCTGGTGAACGACTACGTGGATCTGACGCGAGATGCGATCTTCTACCTCGACCCGCACATCTGCGTGCGCTGCCGGTATCGGAGCACCGAGCTGCTCTGGCAGTGCCCGCACTGCCACGAGTGGAACACCTTCGTGGAAGAGCGGATCGCGCCCGCAAAGGACACCGAGGCCACCCTCAGCAACTGAGCGGGGTCTGTTCCAGTTACCAGTTACCAGTTTCCAGATCGATCACTGGTCGCCGTTCCTGCTTCACAACCGGCAACCAGCAAGAATTCTGGAAACTGAAGACTGGACACTGAAAACTGAAACCCACACTTGTGCTCCTGCCGCCCAGCTACACCGCCTCGAGCGTCAGCGCGTCGAACACGGATCGCACCTGCGCGTCGGTCTCGCTGAAACTCCCGTCGGTGCGGACGACGAAGTCCGCCCTGCGCGCCTTCTCCTCGATCGGCCACTGCGCGTCGAGGCGGGCGCGGGCGTCGGCCTCGCGAAGCCGGTCCCTCTCCATCAGGCGGCGCAGCTGCTCGCGGGGCGAACAGGCGCATACGATCACGCGATCGAAGTCGTGCTGATGCCCGGTTTCGAAGAGCAGCGGAATGTCGGCGATCGCAGCCGGCGTCGATGGCGGGAGCTTCGCGAACCACTCGCGGATACGGCGGTAGACGTCCGGGTGGACGATCGCTTCGAGGTCGGCGCGCGCCGAGCGGTCGGCAAAAATGATGCTGGCGAGCGCGGCGCGGTCGAGCGTGCCGTCGCTGCGGAGGATTGACGACCCGAAGCGCTCGGCCACGGCGACGAGGCCCGGCGAGCCGGGCGCCACGGCCAGGCGCGCGAGACGATCGGCGTCGATGGTCGGCACGCCCAGCTCCTCGAAGCGCGCCAGGCAGTACGATTTGCCCGTCGCGATCCCGCCCGTCAACGCCGCCTGCAGCATGCGTGGTTCAGCCCTCAGTTATCAGCCTTCAGCGTTCAGCTCGAGGCTGTCGGTCGGCTATCGACCTCGATGGAGAGCTGAGCGGTCCGATTCTACCCGCACGAAACTGAGGGCTGAAAGCGTTCAAGCGGAAGATCAACGGGGATCTCGTCCGGCTGAAGTGCATGTGAATCAATCGCCTGTGAAATTGCGATCTATTCACAGGCTCTCAGAGCCGACAGCTCTCACGTTCCGATCCTCCCGACAGCAGCCGTGAGTGTGTTCTTGAGCAGCATCGCGATCGTCAGCGGGCCCACGCCGCCCGGCACCGGCGTGAGCGCGCCGGCGACCTGGGCCACGGCCGGGTGCACATCGCCGACGACGAACGATCCGCGCTTGTCGAAATCGGCCATGCGCGGAGAGGACTCGCCGACGAGCGACACCGCGAGCGCACGATCGGTCACGCGGTTGATGCCGACGTCGACCACCGTGGCCCCCGGCTTGACGAAGTCTGCGGTGACGAAGCCGGGCCGGCCGATCGCGGCGACCAGGATGTCGGCGGTGGCCGAGATCGCGGCGATGTCCGCCGTTTTGGAGTGGCAGATCGTCACCGTGGCGTCCCGGCGCAGCAGCAGCAGGGCCATCGGCTTGCCGACGATCTCGCTGCGGCCGAGCACCACGGCGCGGCTGCCGGCGATCCGGATGCCGGATCGATCGAGCATCTCGATGACGCCCGATGGTGTGCACGGCGCGAGATGGGCGCGGCCCTGGACCAGGCGTCCGACGTTCACGGGGTGGAAGCCGTCCACGTCCTTGGCGGGATCGATGGCGTCGAACACACGCTGCGTGGCTTCGCGGCCCATTGCCGCGGGCAGCGGCGCCTGCACGAGGATGCCGTCGTGCTCGTCACTCGCGTTGAGGCGTCCGACCAGGGCCAGGAGCTCGTCGAGCGCCGCGGTCGCGGGCAGCCGCAGCAGATCGACGCGCAGGCCGGAGTCGCCACCCGCCTTGACCTTGGTGCGGACGTAAATCTCCGAACCGGGGTCGCCGCCCACGAGGATGATGCCGAGTCCTGGGGGCCGTCCCGCGCGCGCCGTGAAGGCCCGGACCGATGGAAGCAGGTCCGCACGGATGGCGGCGGCGACTGCCGCGCCGTCGAGCCGATGAGCAGAGTGTTCGGACATTGGTTGTCCTCGCGGGCGGCCTGTTGTGGCCAGGGGGCCGCCGTGCGGCGAAGCAGCGGCTGTTCATCGCCAAAGGACCATACTTGCGGCGGGCGTCTGGCGGGCTGAAACTGAGCACACTCGAAGGATTGCGGACGCGTCCGCCCGCTTCTGTTTCAGACGCGCTGGAACAGATCCCCGAGGGGCGCGTGCTGGCCGCAATGGCCCCCTGGCAACAACAGGCCATGCCGGCGAGGCCTAAGAAGCTCTCAGCCGGCTGTGCGACTTGCCGTAGCCGAAATAGAACAGCAGGCCGATCACGAGCCAGGCGGCCAGCCGCATCCAGTTGGTCCATCCCAGCCCGTAAATCATCGCCCCGCACACCAGGATGCCAGCCGTCGCGACCACCGGCAGCGCCGGGACGACGAACCCGCGCTCGACGTCCGGACGCCGGACCCGCATGATCCAGACCCCGGCGCACACCAGCATGAAGGCGAAGAGCGTCCCGATGCTCGTCATCTCGCCGACGATGTCGCCCGGGATGAACGCGCCGAAGAGCGCGGTGAAGACGAAGAACAGGGCGTTCGACTTGTACGGCGTCCGATACGTCCGGTGCACTTCCGAGAACACCGGCGGCACCAGCCCGTCCTTGCTCATCGAGTAGAACACGCGCGACTGGCCGAGCAGCATGACCAGGATCACCGACGAGAAGCCGGCGAGAATCGCCACCGTGACCGCCCGCGACAGCCACTCGTATCCCGTCATGTAGCTCGAAATCGCGAAGGCCACCGAAGCTTCGCGCCCGGTCGACCGGAAGTCCTCGACCGTCGCGACGCCGCTCAGCACGTAGGAGAACAGCACATACAGCACCGTGCAGACGACGAGCGATCCGAGAATCCCGAACGTCATGTAGCGCTTCGTGTTCTTCGCTGCCTGTGCCGCGGTGGATACCGCGTCGAACCCGATGTAGGCGAAGAACACGACACCGGCCGCGCCCAGAATGCCCATGATGCCGCCATAGCTGTGGGT
>JBOGIX010000213.1:0-7653 GCA_050744685.1 Vicinamibacterales bacterium
GGGCCGGATCATCGCCTGCAGCTCGAGAGGGTCGGAGCTCGCGTAGTCCCGCGCCGAGCGGTACTTGCGGAACAGCGCCGGCGTTACTTGATTGACGCGCTCGTCGGTGCACTGCGCCGAGAGAATCGTCGCGACCAGGAGCTCGTAGGGCGACGTGAAGTTCAGCTCGGTATCGGCGTTCGGATGCTGCGTGGCGAGCTTCGCGAGGATACGGCGCGTTTCCGCGGCCGTTTTCGAAGGGGAAGGGGCCGCCCCGCGGGCGGCCGGACGCGTCGGCACACGCCGATTGTATCGCGCGTCAACGGCTGCCGCCCGAGCCGGGTTTCGACTTGGCACTGCCGCCAGCACGGCGAACAGCGCCTTGCTGCCTCCGCTAGCGGGCTGCTGTCACCGCCTGCCCGTTGATGAAGGCCACGAGCGACGCGATCTCGCCGGGGCGCAGATCGAGGTTGGGCATCCGAACCATCGCCTCGCGCGGCGGCGGCAGCGTTCCGGCGGGGTCGGCCAGGATGCGCGCCAAAAATTCCGCCTGATACCATGAATGCCATGAATGCCGGAATATCAGGATTGCCGGGAGTGAACCTTCGTCCTCCATCATTCATGAGCATTCCTGGCATTCCTGAGCATTCATGGCATTCCAGCACGTCAGTGAACGGGGCCCTTGTCCCAGCTGCCGCCGGTGGATTCCGAGAAGACCCGCATGTGCTCCTGGAGGGCGGCGATCAGGTTGGGCACGACCTGCAGCGGCACGACGATCTTCGCCCGCACTGGCGCCTTTACCGTGTGTTCCGATTCTGCCGCCTTGATGTCCCTTTCCGAGAGCGGCAGCACCTCGCAGAAAGCGAGCGTGAAGTCGAAGGGCGTGTGAGAAATCGCGCAGAAGTTCGCATACGTCCGCGGGAGCTTCTCGTCGTCGTCGGGAATGATGGTGAAGTTGATTTGCTTGCGATCAGTGGTCATCGTCTGGTCTGCCCTTCGCGTGAGTTGTAGTGGTGACCGACGATACGCACGCCGAATCCCCGACGGCTGCCGCTGACGCCGCGGCTAATACCGGCGCATCACGCCAACCACCACGCCCTGCACCTGGACGTGATCGGCGGGGGCGATGATCGGCGCCATCGTCGGGTTCGCCGGCTGCAGGCGGATCTGGCCCTGCTCGCGATACAGCTTCTTCAGCGTGACATCGGCGCCGTTCAGCATCGCGATCACCATCTCGCCATTGTCTGCCGTGCGGCGATCCTCGACAATGACGTAGTCGCCGTCGCGGATCTGCTCGTCGATCATCGAATCCCCCTTGACGCGGAGGACGTAAGTGTCGCGCTTGCCGACGAAGTCTTCCGGCACGGCGATGGTTTCGTTGCCGACCACGGCCTCGATGGGCACACCGGCTGCGACGTAGCCGAGGAGCGGAAGCTCCACGGCGCGGCCGCCGGTCTTGTTCGGGACCATCTCGACCGACCGGCTCCGGTTCCAGGCGCGCTTGATGAAGCCTTTTTCCTGCAGGTTGGTGAGATGTTTGTGGACGGTTGCGAGCGAGGAGAGGTTGAACCGCCGCCCGATTTCTTCGAGGCTTGGCGCATACCCGTGCTGCTGGATGAACTCGTTGAGGAAATCGAGTATTTCCCGCTGACGTTTGGTAAGTGGCAGCATGCGCGCACTATAGACAAAAGAAAAGCGAAAGTCAATTATTGATGCGCTTGCCGCTCCTTCCGTCTCTCGGTCCCGCCCGCCCGTTCGACATGATCGCGCTCGGCCTCAACAGCCTCGACATCGTCGCGGTCATTCCTCACCATCCTGTGCCGGGCGGCAAGACACGCATCGAACGCCTGGCCACGCTGCCCGGCGGGCAGAGCGCCAGCGCCGCCGTCGGATGCGCGCGTCTCGGCTGGCGCACGCAGTACATCGGCACATTCGGAGACGATGACGCGGCGCGAATCGGGATCGAGAGTCTCGAGCGCGACGGGGTGGACACGAGCATGGTGCGCCGGATTCCGAAGGCGACCAGCCACACGTCGCTGGTCCTTGTCGACGCGCGGAGCGGCGACCGCACAGTGATCTGGCACCGCGACGCGCGGCTGGCGATGGCGGCCGGGGACGTCCCGGTGGACGCGGTTCGCGCGGGGCGCGTGCTGCTCGTCGACGATCACGAGCCCTTTGCCGCCACCGTGGCCGCGCGCGCGGCGCGCGAGGCGGACGTGCGGACGGTGATCGACGTGGAGAAGCTGCGCCCCGGTACCGAAGAGCTGCTGCAGCACATCGACGTCATCATCGCGGCCGAGACGTTTCCCTCCGAGCTCACCGGCCTGCCCGATCTCGGCGCCGCGCTTCGCGAGATGGCGCGGCGGTTCGAGCCGTCGCTCACGTGCGCCACCCTCGGCCCGAAGGGCAGCCTGTCGCTGGTCGACGGGAAAGAGGTCAGGACTCCCGCCTTCGACGTGCACGTGGAAGACACGACCGGCGCAGGCGATGCGTTCCGCGCCGGTTTCATTGCCGCGTGGCTGCGCGCCGGCGCCGATCCGAACGTGCACGACGTGCTGCGTTATGCCCACGGTGTCGCCGCGCTCAATTGTCGAGGGCTCGGCGCGCGCGACGGTCTGCCGCGCCACGACGAAGTAGAAGAGCTCATCCGGCGAGGGTGACCCCGGCGTCAGGGCGGCCTGCCAGCTATCCTGGCGCCATCGCTTTGACTTTTGCAGATGGCGATTTAACTTTCGTCGTGCGGATCGTGTCCAAGTAGTCAGGCGCCCATGGATGGAACTGCTGCGTCGCTGACAATGGGCGGACAGTCCTGGAGGATCGTTCGGTCGAAGAGCGATGACGCTCGGAGTGCGCAGCCGGACCGGCGCTCCCGGGTGCACGCGGACGCAACGGGCCGGCTGTCCGTGGAGGAAAACGACGACCGCGCGCTCGTAAGCGCCTGCCTCGGCGGGGACAAGGGGGCCTTCGACGTCCTCGTCGAACGCCATCGGAAGCCGGTGTATCAGGTCTGCTACCGTTTCGCCGGCAACCACGAGGACGCGGCCGAACTGACGCAGGACGTGTTCGTTCGCGCTTACCGCGCCCTCGGCACGTTCAAGGGGCAGTCGGCACTTGGCACGTGGCTCTATCGCATCGCGGTAAATGTCGGCCTCAACAGGGCGGCGGTCCGGCAGCCGCCGATCGAAGCGATCGACACGCGCGAGCACGCGGACCCCGGGGCAGAGTTGCCCGAATCCGCGGTGCTTCGATCCGAACGCGCCGCGAGGGTCCGCACGGCGATCGCGAAACTTCCAAAGAAACAGCGGGCGACCCTGATCCTTCGCGTATATCACGAGCTGCCGCACGATCAAATCGCGGCCATTCTCGGCAGCTCGGCGGGCGCAGTGAAGACGAATTTCTTCCATGCGCTCGCGAGGCTGCGAAAACTGCTGCAGGAGGAAGAGCAGTGATCCGGTGCCTGCGCCGCCGGGCGGACACCACCGCCCACCATCTTCTCGACACGGAGCTGATCGATTTCGTCGAGGGCACGCTGTCCGAAGATCGGATGCCCCACGTCGAACGCTGCGGCGCGTGTCGGACACAGGCGCTCGCGCTCGCCTCGACCCTCAGGCAGGCGAGCGAGGACGCAGTTCCCGACCCTCCCGCTGTGTTCTGGGATCAATTGTCGTCGCGCATCCATCGAGCCGTTGCGGCCGAACCATTGCCGCGGCGCGCTCCGTGGCAGGCTCTCCAGCCCACCTCGTTCCGCTGGGCGGCACTCGCCGCGGCCGCCGCGCTTGTCCTCGCCGTTGCGCTCTGGCGGTCGGGCGGCGATCGCACGCCGGAGGGCAATCCGCTCCGGCCGGTCGCCTCGCGTCCGGCGGAAAACGATGCGTCCATGGACGAGGGATTCGGCGATATCGAGCTCGATGAAGCCTGGACGATCGTTCGTACCGTCGCCGACGATCTGCCGGCGGACGTCGTCGCCGTTGAAGGCGGCCCGCTGCGCGCCGGCTCGATCGAAGGGCTGGCGTTGCGCCTGTCCGACGAGGAACGTGCAGAGCTGGCGCGCCTGCTGGAGGAAGCCATTCGCGAGCAGCCGGCGCCGAGGTCCGCGTCATGACATCACTCCGGCGGTGGATGCTTGCGGCGGCGCTGGTCGTGCCGATGGCCGCGACGCCAGGCGCGCAGCGGGCCGAGACGCCTGCGCCGCGCGCCAATCGCCCGGCCGGCGCGTTGTCGAACGCGGAGCTCGCCACGCTGCTCGATGCATACGCCATCGTGCAGGCGCAGAACGCGCTCCAGCTGAACGACGAGCAGTACGGTCAGTTCGTCACGCGCCTGAAGCGCTTGCAGGACACGCGCCGGCGCACCACTCAGGCACGGAACCGCGCGCTCCAGGAGCTCCGCCGGCTCACGAAGGACCCGGGAGCGGACGACCGCGCGCTGCGGGATCAACTGAACGCGCTCCGCGAGCTGGACGCACAGGGCGCGCTGGCCATTCAAAAGGAACACGACGCCATCGACGAAGTCCTCGACGCGAAGCAGCAGGCGCGCTTCCGGCTGTTCGAGGAACAGCTCGAGCGCCGCAAGCTCGACCTCCTGATTCGCGCCCGCGAGCGCGCCGCGCGCCCCGGACAACGCTAGGGCTCGTGGCTCGACTTGGGGACTGGAGACTGGGAACGGGGAAGCAGACTCTGGAGACTGGAGACTGGAGACTGGAAACTGGAAACTGGTAACTGTCAATCGCAAACTTCCTAGTACAATTCACCCATGCTGTCCCGATCTGGTGTCTGTGCAGTCCTCGCCCTGGCGGTGACGGCCGGATCCGTCAGCGCTTACCAGCGGCTCTCCAAACGGGACGCCGATCAGTTCAACGCAAAACTCGCCCGTATCGTCGAATTCGGCAAGGCCAAGCCGCGGAGCGCCGCAGCGGCCGCGCCGCACACGACGCTCGTCACCGACAACGAGCTCAACGCCTACTTCCAGCATCACGCGAAGGACCAGATTCCCGTCGGCATCGTCGACCCCGCGATCAACGCGGCGGGCGAGGGCCGCCTGACCGGGCGGGCGATCGTGGATCTCGACGCCGTGCGCAAGCAGAAACAGCGCGGGTGGATGGATCCGATGGGATACCTGACCGGACGGCTTCCGCTGACCGCGGCCGGCACCCTGACTACCAAGGACGGCGTGGGGCGGTTCAATCTGGAGTCGGCTGAGATCTCCGGCGTGTCGGTCCCGAAGACGCTCATCCAGGAGCTCCTCAGCCACTACTCGAAGACGCCAGAGAACCCGGCCGGCATCAACATGGACGATCCGTTCGAGCTGCCGGCCCGCATCCGCGAAATCCGCGTCGGCAAAGCGCAGGCCACTATCGTCCAGTAGTGACGAGGGGGAGACGATCGGCCTCGCATGGATCCGCTCGCTTCCGCGCTGCAGTTCCTGAAAGGCGTGGGTCCGAGACGTGCGGCCGACCTGCAACGGGTCGGGCTCTCCACGATCGAAGACCTGCTCTATCGATTTCCGATCCGCTACGAAGATCGAGGCGCCTTCCAGCCGATCGCCGCGCTGAGGCCCGGCGCCACGGCCTCTATTGCCGGCGAGATTATCAGCAGCGGCGTGCGCCCGACGCGCCGGCCGCGTTTCAAGATCTTCGAAATGCTCGTCCGCGACCGGACCGGCTCGCTGCGGGCCATCTGGTTCAACCAGCCATTCCTCGCCGACGTGTTCCATCCGCATCAGCGCGTCATCCTTTACGGGCGGCTCGAGCTGTCGTCGCACGGGCTGCAGCTCCAGAACCCGCAGTACGAGCTGGTCAAGGGAGAGGGGGACGCCGAGGATGTCCCGGAAGACGAAACGATCCACACAGGGCGCATCGTGCCGGTGTACGAAAAGACCGGAACGCTGACGACGAAGCTGCAGCGAGCGCTCGTCCACCAGGCGCTCGCCCAGCTACCCGCGGAACTCGCCGATCCGCTGCCGCCCGCGATCAGGCAGCGCCAGCAGCTGATCGATCGGCGGCGGGCACTGGCAGAGGTCCATTTTCCGCCCGGGGGCACGAGCCTCGACGACCTGAACGCCTTTCGCTCGCCGGCGCATCGCCGGTTGATCTTCGAGGAGTTCTTCCTCTTCCAGCTCGGCATCGTCCTGCGCCGCCGGCGCGCGCGCGAAGGGCGCAAGCCCCGCCCGGTGGTCATCACCGACGACGTCCGCGAGGCGGCGCGACGGGCGCTGCCGTTCAAGCTCACCGGCGATCAGAAGAAGGCCCTGGCCGAAATCGTCGGCGACATGCAGCGGCCGGAACCGATGAACCGGCTGCTGCAGGGGGACGTTGGCTCGGGGAAGACGATCGTCGCGCTGATCGCGGCGCTGGTCGCCATGGAGAACGGCCTGCAGGTGGCGTTCATGGCGCCGACGGAAATCCTCGCCGAACAGCATTTCATCAACATCCGCCGCCTGCTCGAGCATTCACGTTTCCGCCTCGCGCTTCTGACGGGCGCGACACCGGGGCGCAAAAAGCGCGAAATTCAGGCGGAGCTCGCCGGCGGGTCCGTGCACATGGTCGTCGGCACGCACGCGCTCGTCGAGGATCCGGTCGCCTTCCGCGAGCTCGGGCTGGTGATCATCGACGAGCAGCACCGCTTCGGGGTGATGCAGCGCGCGGCGCTCCGCGGCAAGGGGCTGCATCCGGACGTGCTGGTCATGACGGCGACGCCGATTCCGCGCACGCTCGCACTGACCGCATACGGTGATCTCGACACCTCGATCATGCGCGAGATGCCGCCAGGACGACGCCCCATCAAGACGACTGCGCGTCCCGAGCTGCGGCGGGACGAGATTTACGAGACGATGCGGCGCCAGCTCGACGAAGGACGCCAGGCCTACGTCATTTATCCGCTCGTCGAAGAATCGGAGAAGGTCGACCTGAAGGCGGCCACGGAAATGGCGGATCACCTGTCACAGGACGTGTTCCCCGCGTACCGGGTGGGGCTGCTGCACGGCCGCATGAAACAGGATGCGAAGGACCGCGTGATGAGCGCCTTCGCGCGCGGCGAGCTCGACATACTGGTCGCGACCACCGTCGTCGAAGTGGGCGTGGACGTGGCGAACGCGACGTTCATGCTGATCGAGCACGCGGAACGCTTCGGCCTGTCGCAGCTGCATCAACTGCGCGGCCGGGTCGGCAGGGGAGCGCACCAGTCGTACTGCGTGCTCCTCTATCAGAGCCCGCTCAGCGAACAGAGCGACAAACGTCTGCAGGCGCTGTCCGAGACGTCAGACGGCTTCGAGATCGCCGAGCGCGACCTGCAGCTCCGCGGGCCGGGCGATTTCTTCGGCACGCGCCAGTCGGGCCTGCCGACCCTGCGCGTGGGCGATCTGCTGCGCGATCACCAGCTCATGGAAGCCGCCCGCCGCGAAGCCGTCGCCGCGCTCGACCAGCCAGACCAGGCCGCGGCGCTCGTGGCGCTCGTTCGATCGACGTGGGAACAACGCTTCGGGCTGGTGGGCGTCGGGTAGGCGACACGATCATTCATGGAATGCCAAGAATGCCAAGATTGCCAGGAATGCCAAAAATGGGAGGGCAACTCCTCGAACCGGCCACGATTGCTACGTTCATCCAATCTGTGGGCGATCTTCACCCTCGCTCATCGCGGCGCATCCGAGCCTCGGGAGGTCTGCGCGGCGGTGCTGTGA
>JBOGIX010000214.1:0-9068 GCA_050744685.1 Vicinamibacterales bacterium
ACGGAGGAGGGAATGCCCGAGAGCACCAGCTCGCCCCGATTCCCGACACGCTGCACGAGCGCCGGGGCCATTTCGATCAACGGGGCAGCGAGCACGTTGGCCAGAACGAGCGGCCACGTGCCGGGTACCGTTTCCGGGCCTCCCCGCATGAGCTGCAGTCGTTCGTCCACTGCGTTGATCCGTGCATTCTCTGCGGCGATGCGAAGCGCCTCGTCGTCGACATCGATGGCGGCCGCGCGTGGCACGCCCAGCAGCAGCGCACCCAGCGCAAGCACGCCAGACCCGGTGCCCACGTCGAGCACCGCGTCTGGACGTGCAATCCGTATCGATTCCTGGAGTGCCTCGAGACACAGCGCAGTCGTCGGGTGCAGGCCGCTGCCGAACACCGCACCATCGATCAATCGGAGGGCGCAGGGCTCCGGGTCCATATCCGACGGCACGATACGGAGGCGTCCGATCTGAATCGGGCGCGGGCACAGGATCCAGACCGATCCGTCATCGCGGCCGGCGGCAGCAGAGACCGCGATATCGTCGACGCCCAGCGCGTCGGCAACCAATTCCGGCGCAACACTGTCGGGCATCAGCGCGGCGATCGCGCCGCCGTCCAGCAGCTCGGCGTCAATCGCGCCCACCTCGACGAGCCGATCGAGCGCATCGTCGCCGGCGTTCCGAACGTCTACACGGTATGGCACGCTCCAGCCTAACCTTGACTGCCGCGTTCATTCCCTCGCTTTCTTGTCGCGGAACGCTTTTAGAGCGTCTGAATAACCCGCCCCTGTCCGGGTGGCTTCCGCCTTCAGGCGGAAGATCTTCAAGAAACCCTTCCGGCTGAAGCCGGAAGCCACCCATTCATTCACACGCTCTCTATTTAGCTTGGACCATGCGGTGGGAAGAGCCTGTCGGCACCTCAAAGGAACGCAGCGCGCAAGCGCGTGCACGCGTACCGGTGGTCACGATGGGCCTGCGGCCGCTGGACTCGAAATTGCCGCACCTGGCATACGATATGTGCACTTACAGCCACGCCCCGAAACGGCATCATGATGCGCCTGTCACGACGTGAATTCACCGCACTCGCCGCGTCCTCGATCGCGGCGCCGCTGGGGTTGCCGAGGGCCGCATTTGGCCTCGCGCCGATCTCCGCTTCGGAAGTGATCGATCGGATCAGGAAGAACATCGGCGTCGAGTGGAAGACCGAGACCGTCGACACGCTGAAGGCTGGCGATCTCGCGACGACGGTATCCGGGGTCGTGACCACGGCGATGGCCACCATGGACGTGCTGCGGCAGGCGGTCGACGCCGGTGCGAACATGATCATCTCGTGTGAGCCCACGTTTTACGGCAGGAGCGACGGGCGGCAGCCGCCGGCAGGCGGCGGCGGCGGGCGAGGGGCCGCGAGCGCTGCGCCATCGGAGCAGCCTGCGGACCCCGTCTACACAGCGAAGAACACCTTTATCGACAAGCACGGCCTCGTCATCTTCCGCTTGAATCAGCACTGGCGGCTTCGCCCGCCGGATCCATTCGTCGCGGGGCTGGCACGGACGCTCGGCTGGACCAAAGGACCGGGATCGTCCCGGAGCGCCGGTTACTCGATCCGTGCCCGGCCGTTGAGGACTCTGGCCAGTGAAGTGAAGAACACGCTCCGGATTCGCGGCGGCATCCGGGTCGTCGGCGATCCGCAAACCCAGGTTCAGACTGTGGCGCTCTTGCCAGGGTCGACGCCGATCGCCGCAGCGGTCGATGCGCTTCCGGCCGTCGACGTCATCGTTGCAGGTGAGGTTCGCGAGTGGGAATCGGTGGAGTACGTCCGGGACGTGGCGTTTTCCGGCAAGCGTAAGGGGCTTGTTTTGATCGGACGCGTCGTTTCGGAAGAGGGCGGCATGAGCGAGTGCGCGAAATGGCTCGCCGCGCTCGTCCCGGAAACGTCCGTCCGGCACCTGCCTGCAGGCGATCCGTATTGGAGGCCCGCGTGACCGCCGGGGAAGTGGTCGATCGGATCAAGAAGAACGTGGGCGTGCCCTGGCGCGACGCGACCTATCGCGACACCTACAAGTTCGGCGGACCCGACACTGTTGTCACCGGAATCGCCACCACCGTGTTCGTGACCCTCGACGTGATCCAGCGCGCCGCCGCCGATCGGCTCAACATGATCATCCCGCACGAGGACACGTTCTGGAACGATCGTGACGACACGACAGTCGTCAGCCGCGACCCGTTGTATGCGTCGAAAGTCGACCTGCTCCGCAAACATGACATCGTTGTCTTTCGGATTCACGATCACATGCATGCGCAGCGTCCCGACTTCACCTATGTCGGCTCGGCGCGCGACGTCGGTCTCGAGAGTCGGTACGAAACGGCGCCGGGCTCGCACCGCTTCGTGATTCCCGAAACCACGCTCGGGGCGCTGGCGGCCGACGTCAGGCGCCGCACCGGCGCGCGCGCGCTTCGTGTGGTGGGCGACCCTGCCTCGAAGGTGAGCCGCATCCAGCTCGGCGTTGGTTATGCCACGCCTCCCGTCAACGCGGGGGAGGTGGACGTCGTCATAAGCGGCGAGCAGCAGGAAGCCGACGGCGGTTTCGATGGCCCTGAATATGTTCTCGACGCGATGACGCTCGGCATTGCCAAAGGATGGATCATGCTCGGTCATGCCATTTCCGAGGAGGCCGGCATGCTCGAGATGGCGGAATGGATCAAGGGATTCGTCCCGGAGGTGCCGGTTCGGCTGATCAAAGCCGGCGAGCCGTTCTGGGCTCCTGAGTAGACCGCCTGCACACTGCCTATGACGACGATGCTTCGCGACGTACGATTCGGCGTCCGTCTCCTTCGCCGGAATCCCGGCTTCACAGCCGTGGCCGTCGTCACCCTGGCGCTCGGCATCGCCGCGACGACCGCCATCTTCAGTGTCGTCTACGGACTCTTTTTCGCGCCGCTGCCTTACTACCAGGCCGACCGCCTGGTGATGGCCTGGGAATACCAGCATGGCTTCCGCGCCGGCGTATCGCCGAAGAACTACACTGCGTGGAAGCGCGAGGCGACCGCGTTCGCCGACATCAACGCGTGGGGCGGCCGCAGCGTCAACCTGGCGACTCCTGAGCGTCCGGAGAGCGTCACCGCCGGCCTCGCCACGCCCGGGTTCCTTGGAATGCTCGGGTACGGGCATCCGCTCGCGCTCGGCCGCACGTTTCGCGAGGACGAGGGTGTGGCCGGCAGAGATCGCGTCGTCATCCTGACCTATCAACTGTGGCAGGACCGGTTCGCGGGCGATCCGGGCATCGTCGGCCGCCAGGTGCGGGTCGACGATGTGCCGCATACGGTCGTCGGCGTGCTGGGGCAGGGCCCGGCCGATCACCAGCAGAACAAGATCTGGATGCCGCTCGTGTTCACCGAGGCACAGCTGCAATCGGACAACACGTCGCTGCTCGTCATGGCGCGGCTCGAGGAAGGCGTCACCGTGGAGCAGGCGAGCGCGAGCATGGCGGCTCTCGGCGCACGCCTCGAGCTCGAGCGGGCGCAGCGCCGCGACGGCTGGACGGTGCGCGTCGAAGCGTTTCGCAACAACTTCGTTCGCGAGAGCACGAAGCGCGGGATCTGGCTGCTGCTCGGCGCCGTTTCGTTGCTGCTGCTCATCGCCTGCGCGAACGTGGCGAACCTGCTGCTGGCGCGCGGCGCGACCCGGCAGCGCGAGCTGGCGATCCGCACGGCGATCGGCGCAACGCCGGCCTCAGTGGTGAGGCAACTGCTGGTCGAGAGCCTCGTGCTCGCCCTGACCGGAGGACTGCTGGGCGCGCTGTTGGCGTCCTCGATTGTCGACGCGATCGTGGCGTTGATGCCCCCCTTCACCCTGCCATCGGAGACAGAGATCACGCTGAGCATTCCTGTGCTGCTGTTCACGTTCATCGCGTGCACGCTCGCGGGAGTCGCGGCGGGACTGGCACCCGCCTGGCAGGCATCCCGCACGAGCGCAGCCGAGACCATGAAGGAAGGGGCACGCGCGGTCGGGGATCGGCGCTTCGGCGTCAGACGGGCGCTCGTGGTAGTGGAGTTCGCGCTCGCGTTGACACTGCTTGCGGGCGGCGGCATGGCCGTGCACGCGCTCGTCCGGACGATGCGCGTCGACCTCGGCTTCAGCGCCGATCATCTGACGACGTTTTCGTTGCCCGTTCCGCGCGGCCGCTTCGCCACGCCAGAGCAGGCGCGGCTGTTCTATGACTCGTTGTCGGAACGCATCGCCGCGGTACCGGGCGTGGCATCGGCGTCGGTATCGACGGGCATGCCGGTGCGGGGAGCCGGCTTTGGCCGGCAGTTCGAGATCGCCGGCGAAGGCGTCGCGACTCCGGACGAACGGCCGTGGACGCGCGTGAACATGATCACGCCCTCGTATCACCTGACGTTCGGCATCCAGATTCTGCGCGGCCGCACCTTCACCGACAGCGATCGCGCCGGGGGGCGGCCGGTTGCCATTGTCAACGAGACGTTCGCCGCACGCTACCTGCAAGGGCGAGATCCCGTGGGACAGCGTGTCCTGATGTCGCCGTTCACGTTCGAGACGCCAGGGGCGGCACCCGCCGCGATCGAATGGGAGATAGTCGGCGTGCAGAACGACTCCTCCAACGCGGGGCCGGGGCGTTCGGACTATCCCGAAATCGCGGTGCCGTTCGCGCAGAACCCCTGGCCCAACGCGATCGTCGCCGTGCGGACTTCCGGCGCCGCTGCGCCTCACGCCGCCATCGCCGACATCGTTCGAGGGGTCGATCCGACGCTGCCGATGGCGGACGTCGAGAGCATCGAGCAGACGCTGAGCGAGTCGACCGCCGCCGATCGTTTCTACACGGTGTTCTTCGCCGCGTTTGCCGGCGTTGCGCTGGTGCTGGCCGCGGTAGGGATCTACGGCGTCATGTCGTTCGTCGTCGCGCAGCGCACGCACGAGATCGGGCTGAGGATGGCGCTCGGCGGCGCCAGACGTCAGGTCCTCGCCCAGGTGCTGCGCGAGGGCATGACCACGGCCCTGGCGGGCACCGCACTCGGCACGCTCGGCGCGGGAGTCATCGGTCGGATCCTGGAGGGCGCCATATTCGGGGTCGAGCCCGCCAATCCCGCGACCTTCGCGGTCGTGGCGGCGACCTTGATGCTTGCCGCATTTGTCGCATGCTACCTGCCGGCGCGGCGCGCAGCCTCGGTCGATCCGATGGTGGCGCTGCGGCGGGACTAACGCCAGCCACTGCTCAGAGCGTGTGATGTGTGGCTTCCGGCTTCAGCCGGAAGTATTTCCCCGGAAATCTTCCGCCTCAAGGCGGAAGCCACCCGCTCAGCGGACGATTCATTCACACGCTCTCAGGCCTCGGGAGCTGATTTTTCGAAGCGGCGCAGTTGCGATCAGGAGTGAAATTGCGTGTTGCTGTGCCGACGTGCGAACAGAGCCGTTGTCCTTGGTGACCTGGCCGTCGTAGCTGTCCTGGTGGCCTGGCCGGTGCCCGGCGCAAGTGCGCCTGCGTTCTCGTCCGCGTACGCTCGCACCCAGAAGGCTGCCGATTTCTCGACGCTCTCTGCAGCGGCTGATGCGGCGCGCGTCGCGAACCGGCTGAACGAGGCTGCGCCGCTCTACTACAAGGCGCTGGAGCTCCGACCGGACTGGAAGGAAGGCTGGTGGGCGCTCGGCACGATCCTGTACGAACAGGATTCGCATGGTGCGGCCTCCGCGAGTGCACGCGTCGAACGACTCCCTGTTCAGATTACTCCCGGACTTGACGGCGGGCGAATTATGCGAATACTTCCTCTGCCATGAGCCGCTGCCGTTTTGTCGTTGCCCTTGCCCTCGCCGCCACGCTGGCCGTGGCTGCCGCCGAACCGACACTTCCCGGTATCGCCGCCGCGATGGAGGACATGATCGCGAATCACGAGGTCGCCGGCGCGGTCACCGCGGTCGTCACGCGCGATGGCCTGGCGCACCTCGACGCCACGGGCTTCGCCGACGTCGCTGCGAAACGGGCGATGACGCCCGACACGCTGTTCTGGATCGCGTCGATGACCAAGCCGGTCACCGGCGTCGCCGTGCTGATGCTGCAGGACGAGGGCAAGCTGGCCGTCACCGACCGCGTGGCGAAATATCTGCCGGAGTTCGCCAGCCTGAAAACGCCATCCGGCAAGACGGCGGATCTCACGATCGTCCAGATCCTCACGCACACGTCCGGGCTGGGCGAGGCCACCGGACTGCCGGCGCAACAGGCGAAGACGCTCGCCGACCTCGTCCCGGTCTGGCTTGCGGCTCCGATGCAATACGAACCGGGCGAACGGTGGCGGTACACGCAGAGCGGCATCAACGCCGCGGCGCGCATCGTCGAGGTCGTGAGCGGCATGACGTTCGACGCGTTCGTGCAGAAGCGGATTTTCGATCCGCTCGGCATGGCCAATACGACGTTTTATCCGACCAAGGAACAGCGCGCCAGGCTGGCGACCCCGTATGCGAGGAGTAAGGAGACCGGCGCACTCGAGCCCGTGCCGCCTCGTCCCGCGTACGGCTCGCACGAGCGCCCGCCCCTCGGAAATGGCGGCTTGTACTCGACCGCGCCCGACTATGCGCGATTCGCGCGGATGCTGCTCAGCGGCGGCTCGCTCGACGGCCACCGGTATCTCAGCGACCGGGCGATGACGCTTCTCACCACCCCGCAGACCGCCGACCTGCCGACCGGCTTCTTCCAGAACGACACCTTCGGCAACCGCGGCGCGAACTACGGTTGGGGGATCGGCACGTGCATCCTCCGCACGCCGCACGAGGGAGTCGCTTCGATGTTGTCGGCGGGCACCTACGGACATGGCGGCGCCTGGGGCACGCAGGCGTGGATCGATGGCGAGAAAGGCGTGGCCTACATCCTGATGGTGCAGCGGTCGAACTTCCCGAACAGCGATGCCAGCGACGTCCGGCGCGAGTTCCAGCAGGCTGCCGCCCGCGCGCTCGCGAAGAAGTAGGCGTGCGAAAGCGCCGGGCCCGCTCGGCGTGCCTATCCCGGCGTGTCCCAGCCGCCCGGCGGCAGGTAATGAAAGCGAATCAGATACACCTGGTCGCCGCGGCCGTGCCTGGCGGTTTCCAGCAGATCGTCCACGCTCTGGAACCCTGATTCGCGTGCCAGATCGTAAGTGATGTCGGCAATCGTGATCGGTACAATCGAGTCGACGACGATGTGACCGTCGTCCATCGGGTAACGGCCGCCTACCTTCACGTGCGCACGCGTCCAGATGCGGACGCTGCATCTGATTCGCCCGCGCCGGATTCCCTCGCGAAGGTGTTTCGTGAAGGTCATCGTGACCTTGCCAGGCGAGTGAACTACAACACCTTCCTCACGGCCGCGAGATCGTGAACCCTCGCCAGGGATGCTGCCACGCGACGTCCGTCGGGATCGCTGGCCTGATTGACCGGCACGAAGAGCACCGTCTCTTCGCGACGTGAGAGGACGTTGCTGGCCACCATGGCGCGCATCATCCAGATGGCGGCGCGAACGCTGGAGCAGCCTACGCCGATCCAACCCGGGTATCGATGATTCGATACCTGGAGCCCGGTGCTGCGCCGAATCATCTCCGCCATCCTCTGCCGCGCGGTGTTGTCGGTGTTCGGATCGTCGCTGGCCGGTAACGCGGGCTCGACGAGGGGCGAGTCGGCGGCCATGTCGGCAAACGCACTCGCAATGGCCAGGTGCTGGCTGCGTGGCATGTGACCGAGCCAGTAATGGCAGGTCTTGGCGATCACAGTCACGACATTCTTGACTTCCTTCTCGAGTCGAAAAGCGGGTGCGGAAGGGAGGTCGAGCTTCGCGCCCTCTGCGTGCGCGCTGATGTTCTCCATGACGATGGCGCGAAGCAACCAGCCGGACATGATCTCGTTGGGGCACAACACGCGGACCCAGCCAGGGTGAGGGGACGGTTCGGCGTCGAGATCGGCAGCCATCCTCACGCCGCGACAGATCTCCTCGGTGACTTCTTCGTAGCGATCCGGCTGCGCGTCGATCTCCGCCAGGCGGCCCGGCTCGAGGAGCGTACCTCTGTGCGGAGGACCGCCGGCCATCGCCAGGTCGCAGAAGCTGCCCCAGATCTGATCCCACGCCACCCGGCCGTCCGCGCGGTACTTCAGCCCCGCCGATCGCATCGGCACCGGCTGGAGGTCTTCGTAGGAGTCCTGGTATTCCTCCGGAAGAAGGACCTTGAACCTCTTCTCGAGCGTCTCCAGGGCTGTTCGATCGTTCGATGTCATCGTCACCGCAGGCTGATTCGTACGAATCCGCGTTCTGAAATCCGCTGCGTCGCACCGCGCGCGAGCGTCCGGCTCACGTGGCGTTCGCGCGCTGAAATTTCAGCTTATCACCGGCAATCCGGTTAGAATCACGTCCATGATCAACACACTCACGGGATGGGCGTTCGCCTGCGGGATGCTCGCGGTCGGCGCGGCATTCCAGCAGGCGCCTCCGTCAGGCCAGCCCGCTCCGCCCCCCGAACCCACGCTCAAGGCCGGTGATGTCGCGCCGGCGTTCGCGCTCCAGGGCTCCGACGGCAAGGTGCACCGTCTGTCCGACTACAAGGGCAAGACGGTCGTCCTCGCCTGGTTCCCGAAGGCGTTCACCGGTGGTTGAACGGCCGAATGCAAGTCGCTCCGTGAGAGCGGCGCCAACATCCGGTCGTTTTCCAACGTGGTCTACTTCGCGGCCAGCGTAGACGATGCCGACACGAACAAGAAGTTCGCCGAGCACGTCGAGGCTGACTATCCGATTCTGAGCGATCCGGACAAGAAGGCGGCAACCGCTTACGGCGTCGTGAACGCGCAGCGCCAGCTCGCCGCACGCTGGACGTTCTACATCGGTCCCGACGGGAAGATCCTCGACGTCGATCCGAAGGTCAGCCCACGGACGGCCGGCGAGGACGTCGTCAAGAAGCTCGAAGAACTGAAGGTGCCCAGGAGCAAGTAGGCGGGGCACCTCGACGATCCCGCAGACGCGCCAAAGCCGATGCTTCACACCTTCGCG
Organism: Vicinamibacterales bacterium; assembly: GCA_050744685.1. GTDB lineage: Bacteria > Acidobacteriota > Vicinamibacteria > Vicinamibacterales > 2-12-FULL-66-21 > JACCXG01. Next base: position 9,003 of record JBOGIX010000214.1, read on the forward strand.
CTCGCGGCGCTCTTCTGTTTTCTCCCGCGACCCCCGACGGCGCAGGACGGCCGAAGCGTCCTGCGC
>JBOGIX010000215.1:0-3413 GCA_050744685.1 Vicinamibacterales bacterium
GGTCGTCGACGTCGACGCTGTCGCCGGGCGTCATGATCAACAGCCGCTCGACCGTGTTCTTCAACTCGCGGACGTTCCCCTTCCAGCGCGCCTTCTGCATGAACTCGAGCGCGGCGGGCGTGAAACGGTGCGGCCGGCGGTTGTGCTCGCGGCTGAACAGCTCGGCGAAGTGGCGGATCAGGAGCGGAATGTCCTCGCGCCGCTCGCGCAGCGGCGGCACCGTGATCGGAATCACGCTCAGCCGGAAATACAGGTCCTCGCGGAAAGTGCCCTTCTCGATCTCCGCCTCGAGGTCCTTGTTCGTCGCGGCGATCACCCGCACGTCGACCTTGATCGTCCGCGCCGATCCCAGCCGCTCGACTTCCCCCTCCTGGAGCACGCGCAGCACCTTCGCCTGCGTCTTCGGGCTCATGTCGCCGACTTCGTCGAGGAAGATCGTCCCGCGGTCCGCCTGCTCGAACTTGCCGATCTGTTTCTCGGTGGCGCCGGTGAACGAGCCTTTCTCGTGGCCGAACAGCTCCGACTCGATCAGCTCCTCGGGAATGGCCGCGCAGTTCACCTGCACGAACCGTTCGCGGCTCCGCAGGCTGTTGCGATGGATCGAGCGCGCCACCAGTTCCTTGCCGACGCCGCTCTCGCCGAGCAGCAGCACGGTGGCGTTGGTCGGCGCCGCGCGCTTGATCGCGTCCCAGACATGGCGCAGCGCCGGGCTCTCGCCGACCATCTGGTGACGCACTTCCGCGGCGCGGCGCAGCGTGCGATTCTCGTCCGCGAGCCGCGTCTGGTCCAGCGCGTTGCGGATGGTGAGCAGCACGCGCTCGCTGGCGAGCGGCTTCTCGATGAAGTCGAACGCTCCCGCCTTCGTCGCCTCCACCGCCGTGCTCACGGTCCCGTGGCCGGAGATGATCACCACCGGCAGCGTCTCGTTGACGCCGCGGATGCGCTGCAGCGCCTCGAGGCCGTCCATTCCCGGCATTTTCACGTCGAGAAACACCAGATCGGGTGACTCCTTCTCGGCAAGGGCTACCCCTTCCGGGCCGCTCGACGCCTCCATGACGTCGTACCCTTCGTACTCCAGGATCATCCGGACCGATCGGCGGATCTCCGCTTCATCGTCAATCACCAGGATGCGAGGTTTCATCTCTGACGCGCTCTCACGCCGTGCCGGCGGGTTGAATGGTTCGGGATCGCTGACTGAAGGAAGGCGAGGATGCGAGCATCCTACTCCACCGTGACCGCGACGAGGGACCGCTCGAGCAGTGACGGGTCGTAGACGTACATCGCGAGGATGTCGCCAGGACGCGCGGCCGCGACGATCCGACGGTACTCGGCAAGGCTCGGGACCGGCTGCCGGTTGATTTCCATGATCACGAAGCCACGCCGAAGCATGGCCTGGAAGCCGGCGCCCGTCGGGTCCACACGCGAGATCACCACGCCGCTGACGGTCTCCGGAATCTCGAGGCGGCCCATGAAGCTGCGATCCATCTCGCGAACGCTCAGGCCGAGCGGCGTGTCCGCCTGGTCGGGCAGGCGCGGGCGCGACGGCCGTGCGCCGAATCCGTCGAGCCCCTCGTTCGCCCGTTCGCGCAGCGGGCGCTCCGCCAGCTTCACCGGCAGCGTCTGGCGGCGGCCGTCGCGCAGGATCTCGAGCCGCGCGATTGATCCCGGCTGGCGGGCGGAGATGTCGCGGATCAGTTCCTCGTTGTTCAGCACTTCGCGCCCTTCGACTTCGAGGACGATGTCGTAGGCGCGAAGGCCGGCGCGCTCGGCGGGGGATGCGGGCGACACGTCCTGCACCATCGCCCCCTTCCCCACGGCGAGGCTGAGCGCGCGCTGAAGGGCCGGCGTGATGTCGGTCAGGCCGACGCCGATGAAACCGCGCGAGACTCGCCCGGTGGACTTCAACTGCGGCAGGATCGCCACCGCCTGGTTGATCGGCACCGCGAACCCGATGCTGCTCGTGCGCGAGCTCACCGCCGAATTGATGCCCACCACTTCCCCGGCCGAATTGATCAGCGGGCCGCCGCTGTTGCCGAAGTTGATGGCCGCGTCGGTCTGGATGTAATCGTCGAGGCTGGCGTCGAACAGCTTGCGGCCGACGAAGCTGACCACGCCCACGGTCACCGAGTGCACATACCCGAGCGGATTGCCGATGGCACAGACCCACTCGCCCACGCGCAGGTCGTCCGAGTTGCCGAGCGGCGCTTCCGGCAGGTTTCCCTGCGCCGGAATCCGCAGCAGGGCCACGTCGATCGCGGGGTCGGCGCCCACCACCTCCGCGCGGAACGTTCGCCCATCGGCCATGGTGACGGTGATGCGCTCGGCCTTTTCGATGACGTGCTGGTTCGTGAGGATGTAGCCTGCGCGATCGATGACAAAGCCGCTGCCCGAGCCCTGGCGCGGCCCTTCGAAGTCGCGGCCCGGATCCATCTCCTCGCCGCGGCGGGGCCGGGCTTCGCGGCTCTTCGACGTGGCGTCGATGTTGACCACGGCCGCGTTGATCCGTTCGGCCACGTCCGCGAAATTCACCGCGCCCGTCAGCGACGCTTTCGCCGGCTTGGGCGCAGCAGTCGTGCTGACGGCGGGCCTTTCCGGCGCCGACGAGACGATCGGCCCCGGCGTGACCCCGCCGGCGACGATGACGCCGACCAGGAACGCGACGGTCGACGCCAGCACGATCGTGAGCAGCGTGAATCGGCGCACTTGCTTTCCTAGCTCCTTAGTATAAGCGCCTTGAATTGCTCTTCAGTCAGCAGCTCGACGCCGAGCTGGCGGGCCTTGTCCAGCTTGCTGCCGGCCTCCTCGCCGACGACCAGATACCCGGTTTTTCGGCTCACCGACCCCGAAACCTTGCCCCCCAGCGCCTCAATCGCCGCCTGCGCCTCCTCCCGCGCCATCGTCTGGAGCGTGCCGGTGAGGACGAACGTCTTCCCGGACAGGAGCCCGGGCACGACGGCGGCCATTTCGGGCTGGAGGCTGTTCATGTTCACGCCCGCGTCCGCGAGCTTTCGCACGAGCACGCGATTGTGCGGCTCTTCCGCAAAGTTTCGCACGGACGCGGCGACCACCGGCCCGATCTCGGGGGCCCTCTGCAGCGCCTCGGCCGACGCATCCATGATCGCGTCCATGGTGCGGAAGTACCGCGCCAGCGTGCCCGCAACCTTCTCGCCCGCATGGCGGATGCCAAGCGCGTACACGAGGCGCGACAGATCGTTCTGCTTGCTCCGCTGGATCTGTTCGGCGACGTTGCGGCCGACCTTGCCGAGTTTTCTGGGCACCGCGCGTTCCGAGCGCGGCGCCCGCGGAGCCACGACCAGGTTCTCGAGCTGCGCCGCCTCGAGGTGGTAGAGATCGCCGAAGTCGCGCACGAGCTCCTGCTCGATCAGCTGATCGACGAGCGACTCGCCGAGCCC
>JBOGIX010000216.1:0-4737 GCA_050744685.1 Vicinamibacterales bacterium
GGCATGACGACCGCGGCCGTCCTGCTCATCGCTCTCATCGGTCTCGCGACCGCTCTGGTCGTCGGGCCCCGGGTCCGCCGTCATTACGCGCTGCGCCGGCGCACACAGGCCGAAGACGCGCTCAAGCACCTGTTCGACCGCGAGTATCGCGGCGGCCAGGCTTCGTTCGCTTCCCTGCGAGGCACGCTCAACCTGGACGACGGGCGGTTGATGGAGCTGCTTGGCCGGATGCAGGAGCAAGGGCTCGTGCGGGTGAGTGGCCAGGAGTTCCGGTTGACGCCGGAAGGCGAGCGCGTCGCGCGACAGATCGTGCGGGCCCATCGCCTGCTCGAGAGGTACTTCGCCGACGAGGCGAGGCTGCCGCTGCGCGACGTTCATGCCGCCGCAGAGCGCAAGGAGCACGCGCTCAGCACCGATCAGGTAGATGCGCTCGACGCCTCGCTCGGCCACCCGCGGCTCGATCCGCACGGCGATCCGATACCGGGACGCGACGGCCAGATCTCGCCCGCGGGAGACACACCCGTCACCGCCTGGCCGGAGAACCGATTCGGCCGCATCACGCACCTCGAGGACGAGCCGCCGCTGGCCTACGCGCAGATACTCGCGCAGGGACTCCGCGTCGGCCAGGTGGTGCGAATCCTGGAGTCCACGGGGGAACGGATCGTCCTCAGCGACGGCGAGAACGAGTTCCGGCTGGCCCCGGCGGTTGCTGCCAATGTCTTTCTCGCTCCCTCGCCGACGCCAGCGTCGACCGGCGTGACGTCGCTGGCCGATCTGCCGAATGGCCAGGCGGCGGAAGTCGTGGCGCTCGATGTCGGGTGCCAGGGTTTCAGCCGGCGCCGGCTGATGGATCTGGGGTTCACGCCGGGCGCACGCCTCGAGCCGTCGCTCGAGACGTTCGTCGGAGACCCGCGCGCATATCGCGTGCGCGGCACGCTCGTCGCGCTGCGGCAGGAGCAGGCGCGAGAGGTGCTCGTGCGGCCGATAGCATCTGACGGCGAGGCGTTGAAGGAACACGCACGATGAGCACGCACAACTGCGAGACCTGCCCGTCGCACGCCCATCTCGCGCAGATGGGGCTCAAGGTCGAACGTTACGACCGCGTCGTCGCGCTCGCGGGTAATCCCAATACCGGAAAGTCCACTCTGTTCAACGCGCTGACGGGGCTCAAGCAGCACACCGGCAACTGGCCAGGCAAGACCGTTTCGCGCGCCGAGGGCGGGTTCCAGTTCAACGCGATCCGCTACAAGCTCGTCGACCTGCCGGGCACGTACTCGCTGCTGTCGGCTTCGCACGATGAGGAGGTCGCGCGGGACTTCCTGCTCTTCGGCACACCGGACTGCACGATCGTCGTCGCCGATGGGACGGCGCTCGAGAGAAACCTGAACCTCGTGCTGCAAGTGCTGGAGATCACGGATCGCGCCGTGCTGGCCGTGAACCTGATGGACGAAGCACGCCGCAAGGGAATCGAGGTCGACGTGCGCAGCCTGGCGAGAGATCTCGGCGTGCCCGCCGTCCCGGTCGTCGCGCGCACCGGTGAAGGACTGCAGGCGCTGCTGTCGGCCGTAGCCGGGGTGAGCGGCGGCGAGATCGCGACCAGGCCGCGGCGGTCCGAGGGAACGCCGGAGTTCAACGCCGCTATCGCCGAGCTCGTGCCGATGATCGAAGCCGCCGCCCCTGGCGTACCCAACGCGCGGTGGATTGCCATCCGCCTGCTCGACGGCGACGGCCGCGTCGAGCGCGCGCTGCGGACGGGCGAGCTCGCGGGCCTCGTCGAGCGCCAGCAGCGGCCCGACGATCGATTCAGCCGCAAGATTGCGCTGCAGGGGGCACAGTGAGCTCCGAATCGCGAACGCTGCCGCTCGTCGTGGTCGGTGCCGGGGCGCCTCCGGCAAAGGCCGCAGTGCATCCGGACGCCGACGCCATCGTCCGGCGCGCCGAGGAACTGCGGCGCGGGCTGACGGGCAACTTCCGCGACGAGGCGGTCAGCTCGATCTATGCGGAAGCCGAGCGCCTGTCACGCCGCGTCGTCAAGCGCGAAGGAGAGCGCAGGCTCGACTGGGATCAGCGGATCGATCGGCTGGTCACGTCGCCCATCTTCGGCCTGCCGCTGATGCTGCTGATCCTCGCCGTCGTGTTCTGGCTGACCATCGCCGGCGCCAACGTGCCGTCGGCGATGCTGGCGAACGCGTTCTTCTGGTTCGAGGACCATGCCGCGCGCCTCTTCGACAATGCCGGAGTGCCGTGGTGGATCACCGGCTTCGTGTGGCACGGCGTCTTCCGCGGCCTGGCCTGGGTGGTCAGCGTCATGCTGCCGCCGATGGCGATCTTCTTCCCGCTGTTCACGATCCTCGAGGATCTCGGCTACCTGCCGCGGGTCGCCTTCAATCTCGACTTCCTGTTCCGCCGCGCCGGCGCCCACGGCAAGCAGGCGCTGACGATGGCGATGGGGTTCGGGTGCAACGCCGCTGGAGTGATCGCGACGCGCGTGATCGACTCGCCGCGCGAGCGGCTGGTCGCCATCCTCACGAACAACTTCGTGCCCTGCAACGGGCGCTTCCCCACGCTGATCATGCTGGCCACGATCTTCGTCGCCGCCAGCTTTCCTCCGGTGGTCGCCTCGCTCGCCGCCGCCGGCGCGGTGGTCGGCGTCGTGGTGCTCGGCGTCGGCTTCACGCTGCTGATGTCGTGGGTCCTCTCGAGGACGGTGCTCAAAGGCGAGGCGTCCGCGTTCACGCTGGAGCTGCCGCCGTACCGCCGCCCGGGCATCGCACGGATCATGTACACGTCGCTGATCGATCGCACGCTGTTCGTGCTGTGGCGCGCGATGCTGACGGCGGCGCCCGCCGGAGCGGTCATCTGGCTGCTCGGGAACATTCACGTCAACGGCGCCAGCCTGGCGGCGCACTCGGCGAGCGCGCTCGCGCCGCTCGGCCACGCCATCGGCCTCGACGGCGTGATCCTGCTCGCCTACGTCATCGCCATTCCCGCCAACGAGATCGTGGTGCCGACGATGCTGATGGTGTACATGGGCGGGGGCATGATGGCGGAGCTCGATTCGATGTCGGAGCTGCGAACGCTCCTCGTCGATCGGAACGGCTGGACGCTGCTCACGGCCATCAACCTGATGCTGTTCGCGCTGCTGCACAACCCCTGCGCGACCACGATCATCACGATCTACAAGGAAACGCTCAGCGCGAAGTGGGCCGCCCTCGGCGCCCTGATGCCGCTCGCCATCGCGTTCCTCGTCACGTTCGCGACCGCGACAATCGCAAGATTGCTCGGCTGGGGTTAACTGCTAACGCTGCGACGTTGCCAGTTTGCCAGTTCCCGGTTTCCAGATTCGTTACTGGTTTCCAGTTGGATGGCTGGCAACCAGTGATGCTGACCGCAACTGGTGACTGGAGACTATTTCGACTCAATCAACTTGCCAGTTCCCTGTTTCCAGAGTTCGTTCGCGGTCACCAGTTGAATGACTGGTAACCAGTGAGATGACCGGCAACTGGAAACTGGGAACTGGAAACTGACGGCTACACGCTATACGTCGCAAACGACGTCGGCGTCTCCCAGACGCGGACACTGACGATGTCCAGTCCGAGCTGGCGGCCCTGGTCGTAGATCAGTTTGGCGATGCGCTCGACGGTGGGATTGCTCTCCAGCAGATACATCGGCTCGCCGAGCTGGCGCAGCGGCTCGACCAGCGGATCGTCATGCCGCAGGATCATCTTGTGATCGAGCTCCCGATCGATCCAGCCTTTCACCAGACGCTTGATGTCGCTGAAGTCGGCGACCATGTTGCGGCTGTCGAGGCTCTCGGTGCGCACGTCGATCTCGGCGAGCGCATTATGTCCATGAGGGTGCTTGCAGATGCCGTCATAATCGAGCAGGCGGTGTCCGTAGCAGAAGTCGATACGTTTGGTGACGAGATACATAGGGTGTCGTGTGCTGACCGATCCGGAACCGCGGGTGCGCGCTCGAGGCGTTGACCTGCTCCAGTCAGGCGTTCGGTCAAGGCTCCCCGTCAGCGGGCGTTCTCGAACAACGCGCGGCGCTCGTGACGGGCAGCCGCGCGAACAGGCTGCGTGCGTGGCCTCGAGTTCGCCGCCTCTGACGATCGTATGAGACAGCCCGAACAGAATCAAACCACGGCCGTGCTGTTCTCGGCCGGCCTCGACAGCGCGGTGCTCCTGGCCGACGCGCTGATGCATGGCGGCGCGCAGCCCGTGTACGTGCGCACCGGGCTCTCGTGGGAAACAACGGAGATCGCGCTGGCGGAGCGACTGCTGGAAGCGCCCCCGTATCGCGGGAAGGTACCGCCGCTCGTGACGTTGACCGTCGATATGCGCGACGTCTATCCCGCGACCCACTGGGCGATCCGCGGCGAAGCGCCCGCCTTCGACACGCCCGACGAGGACGTCTACCTCGAAGGCCGCAACATCGTCCTCCTGGCGAAGGCGTCGGTGTTCATGGCGCGGGCCGGGTTGACGCGCGTGCTGCTCGGTTCGCTCGCGGGCAACCCATTTCCCGACGCCACGCGTGAGTTCTTCGATGCGATGGCGCGCGCGCTATCGATTGGGCTGGATGCGCCGATCGTGATCGAAACGCCGCTGGCGGCGATGCACAAGGCGGATGCGATCGGGCATGGCCGCGCGCTGGACGTGCCCTTCGAGCTGACGCTCTCGTGCATGCAGCCGGCCGGCATGCTGCACTGCGGGCGCTGCAGCAAGTGCCGCGAGC
>JBOGIX010000217.1:0-5081 GCA_050744685.1 Vicinamibacterales bacterium
GAAGTAGACGACCGCGTTCACCTTGACCGTGACGTTGTCGCGGGTGATGACGTCCTGGGGCGGCACGTCGAGCACGACCGTGCGCAGGCTGACGCGCACGATCCGGTCGATCGGCCACACCACGACCGTGAGCCCCGGTCCCTTCGGCTGCGGCAGCAGCTTGCCGAGCCGGAACACGACGGCGCGTTCGTACTCGTTGAGGATCTTGATGGCGGAGATGACGTAGAGCACGAGGGCGGCGGCTACGATGAGGATCGGCGATACGATCACGGCGCCTCCTGGCACGGGCTGAAGAGCGCGGAGCGGTCATCCATGGCGGGCGTGGCTGGCCGCGATCGGCCTGGCCGGAGCAACCGTCAGCAGCAACCCTTCCACGTGTGTGATGCGAACAGTATCACCTTCCGCGATCGGTTCGCTGCTCGTGGCCGTCCAGATCTCGCCATGCGTCTGCACCGGCCCGATGCCGCCAGGCTCGATCGAGCTCAGGGCCCGCCCCGTTTCCCCGATCATGCCGGCCCTGCCGGTGACCGAGGGCGCCCGCTGCGCGGTCACCGCCAGCCGCACCAGGAACAGAGTGATGCCCGAGATCGCGACCACGATCGGCAGGATGAAGCGCAGGCCTATCTGGAGCTCGGGAAGCGGCGAGTCGATGAGCATCATGGACCCGAGCGTGAGGCTCAGGATGCCGCCGCCGGCCAGCAGCCCGAAGCTCGTGACCTTCAGTTCGAGTACCAGCAGCGTGATGCCGAACACGATCAAGGCCACGCCGGCGTAGTTCACCGGCAGCACCTGGAATGCGAAGAACGCCAGCAGCAGGCAGATGCCCCCGGCCACACCGGGGAAGATTGCGCCCGGGCTCCAGAACTCGACGGTCAGGCCGAGCATCCCCAGCGTCAGCAGCAGGTAGGCAATCTGCGGATGCGCGAGCGCGCTCAGCACGCGCTGCGACCAGGTCATCTCGATCGCCAGCAGCGTTGCGCCGGCAACGCGCAGCGTTGTGGTCCGTCCGTCGAAGCGTGCGATCTGCCGGCCATCGATCTTGCGCAGGAGGTCGGGCACGTCAGCCGCGATGACGTCGATGAGCGGCGGCGTGGCGCCGATCGCCTCCTGCTCGGTATAAGACCGGCTGTCGGTGACCGCCTGCTCCACCAGGGTGACGTTGCGCTTTCGCTGCGCCGCGAGGGTGCGCGCGTATCCGGCCACGTCCGACGTCATCTTCTTCGCCATCACCTCGTCGATGCGCTGGCCGTTGCCCGCCACCGGATGCGCCGCGCCGATGTGCGTGCCGGGCGCCATCGCGGCCACGTCAGCGGCGATGGTGATGAGAAAGCCGGCGGAGGCCGCGCGGTGTCCCGACGGCCCGACGAACACCGCCACCGGCGTGCGCGAGGCGATGATGGCATTGTTGATGTCGCGCGTGGAGTCGACGAGCCCGCCGGGCGTGTGCAGGACGATCACCACGAGCGCCGCCTGTTGGGCATCGGCATCATGGATGACGCGCCGGACGTACTGGGCGGCGACGGGATGGATGATCCCGTCGATCTCGGCGGTGACGACGATCGGCGGCGTGTCGGCCGCTCGATCCTGCGGGGCTGCAAGCGCGCCATGGCTCACCAGGGCGAGCATGGCCGCGAACGCATGCCGCGCCAGGCACGTCCGCGTCGGCTGCCGGGCAGTCATACCGCCCATTATGAGGCCTACTTGAGGGAATCGAGCAGTCGGCGCGCGTCGGCCGATGCCGGGTCGAGCGCCAGCGCACGTTCCAGCTCGCGGCGGGCGGCGTCGACGTTCTTCGTCGAGAGATAGGCATCGGCGAGCGCCACGCGGGCCGCCGCGGTGTCTTCGCTCCAGATCGAGATCTTCAGGGCGTCGACGGCCTCGGCCGGCCGGCCGGCGCGCAGGTGGATGCGGCCGATCAGGAGGTGTGCGGCGGCCTCGTACGGCAGCAGGTACACGGCGCGGCGCAGCTCGATCATCGCTTCGCGGTCCTGCTCGCGCTCGAAGAGGCGGCGGCCGCGTTCGAGGTGGAACGCGGCGAGATCGCGCTGCTCGCGCTGCGCCGAGTTCACGATCGCCTGGTCCGGGCGCGCCGCCCGTGGTCCTTCCAGATCGACTCGGAGGCGCTCGAGGCCGCCGGGAACCGTGAGGTTGTCCGGCGCGCGCCGTGCGTCGAGCTCTTCGTACTTCGACGAGAGCTGCCGCGCCAGATCACGTTCGCGCGCAGCCTCGGTGGCGCTGCCGGTCGCCTGGAGGGCGATCGCCAGCAGGTAGTGCGCCTCCTCGTCGGTCACGTCGCGGCGTACTGCTTCTCGCAGCCAGTAGATGGCCGCCTTGTAGTTCCGATCGAGCGCATACGCGTAGCCCAGGTTGAACTGGTAATCCTCGTCGCCCGGATCGGCATCGGCGGCCCTGGTGAGGTAGTAGACAGCCGACCCGCCATCGGTCGTCGGCCCGCGGCGCAGCTGCGTCAGCCCCAGGTTGTTCAGGATGGGCGCGTACTGCGCCGCGGCAGGCGTGGTCGTCTTGAGAATCGCGGGATCCAGCAGCCTCGTGAACGCGGCCGCGGCTTCCTCGTACTGCCGCATCTCGAGCAGCGACACCCCGGCGCGGAACTGCGCACGCCGGGCCTGCGGCGACGACCCGGACACCCCTTTCACGGCCGCAAGAGCGCGGGCATGATCCGCCTGCTCGTTCCGCACGTCCCACAACGCGAGCCGGGCGCGATCGAAAGCGGGATAGTCCCGAATCGCCGTTTCGAGGAACGTCGCCTGCGTCGCCGTGCTCTCGGCGAGCAGCCCCTTGATGTAGTTCTCGAACGCGCCCAGGGGCGGCTGCGCCGGCGCGGCTGAGTTGCGGCTCGCGCCCGACGACAGCCGCCGCGCGAGCCGATCGAACAGGGGAAAAAGCTCCTTGAGCGGACCGCGTTCGGTGACGTGGGGCTGCAGCCGGCCGACGTCAATGCGGATGCTGTGGGCGTCGACGACGAGCGCGTCGCCGTCGAGGCGGTAGGAGCCACCGATGACCTCGGACGCGCCGAGGATCTGGCCCACCTTGATCACCGTTGCCCGGCTGAGCGAGGCGGACACAGGCAGATGCAGCTGTTCGAAAGCGCGGACGCGTTCGGCGCGGGTGATCGCCGGCAACCCGCGCGCGGCCAGCTCGTCGGCCAGCAGGATTGCCGACGCTTCGCCGAGCCACACGAGCCGCGGCTCCCGCTGGCCGATCTCGAACGGCAGCACGAGAATCCGGGTCCCTGCGGCGGACTGCGGCAGCGTCCCTCCGCTGCCACCACGTTCGCGGTTCGCCCCTCGACGATTCTCGGAGCGACCCTGAGCCCGTCGCAGGGCCGCTGTTCGCTGTTCGTTGCTCGCGACTCGACCGCGCGTTCTCGCTAATGGATCGCGCGATGCCGCCCCTTCTGAGGCGACGGCATCCGCGGCAAGGGCAGGCGCCGCTGACGCCATGCGCGCCCCGCTCCAACACGAGATCCCGATCAGCAGCGCGACAATCCAGCGGTGCGTCATCCGCATCTCATGACGCTGCGGCTGGCTCGGCCGCGGGCGCCTGGCGTACGACGACCGACATCAGGCATCCTTGACCGCGCGCCGCCGCGCGGCACGCTTCGACCTGCGTCTCCGCCGGCACGGCAAACCGCTGCAGGATGCGGGTGATCGCCGCGCTGTAGAACCCGCAGAGCGGACGTGGCGACGCTTCACGCACCTCGCAAAACAGCGAGCCGCGCAGATCGATCGACGCCGCATCCCGCCGCAGCCGGAGGATCACACGCGTCCCCGGGTAGGTGGCGCGAACGAGCGCGCGCGCGGTCCGAAGCGCGCCGCGCGTGCGCAGGCGGAGCGGCAGCACCGCAATCAGCCGCCGCTCGATCGCGCCGAGGCCGTTCACGGTCCAGTCTGCCGCGTGCTCGCCGGCCCTCGTCACCACCTGCTGATACATCTCCCCTTCGCCGCGGAGGAAGCTCAAGACCGCCGAGAGCGGCGCGAGCCCGATCGTGCCCTCACGCAGGCCGGACACACTCAGCCAGTTCTCGTAGAACTCGAGCCGATCCGGCAGCAGCTCGGCAATCGCCTGATGGAGGCTGGCCACAAGGAATCGTCCGATGCGTGGCTCGCTCATGCCGTCTTGACCGCGTCGCGCGTCCAGGCCGTCGAGCGGCGCAGCGCCAGAATTCCGATCTCGTCGCCGCCAGGGGGCGGCGCGGACGTCGCGCTCGCGAGGACTCCGCCTTCGCTGAAGCTACGGCGGACAAGCCGGAGCGAAACGGCCAACGACGCGCCTGCCCGCCGTAGCCTTGGCGAAGGCGGGAGCGACGGTGTAGAGGAATCTGAGGGGCGAAGCCCCTCGGATCTAGTTAGTGTCATGCCTCGTTCCCGGATCGGACCGGTCGTCCGAGCATAGACCGTTCCCGCACCAGCCAGCGAGCGGCGAGCCGAGCTCGTCCGCTTGCCGCGCCGACACCGCTTGATGGTGCTCACATCTACATCATGTCGCAGCCCGACACCGTGCCCGACCGTGCCCGTCGCCGCTGCCATCGTTGCCGGCGGCCGCGCTGCGAACCGCTGTGCACCACGTGTGCGGCGACCGCCGCGGACGCCATCCGCCGCCGCATCGGTCGCGGCGTCGTGAAAGCAGCGCTCGTGATGGAAGAGTTGCGGGTCGAGGAAATCGGGCCGGAAGCCCCTGCGGGCATGCGATCCGCGGGGCCTGCTGTTCGTAAACGTCAACACGTTCCATGACTACGAGCGGGCCCGGGAACTGAGTCGGCTGGAACGGAACGAGTAACGCCGCACGAGGACGCCCGGCTGCACACCGCCATCGAACACCATCTGTCCTCGCGGGCGGCCTGTTGGTGCCAGGGGGCCATCTTGCGGCAGCAACCTGGCGGGCGGCCTGTTGCCGCCAGGCATCTTGCGGCAACAACCTGCGGGCCTGCCGCACGAAGCGATCGCGAGTCCAGCGCGAAGGCCGGGCCCAGGAGAAGGATCGTATCATGGATGTTTTGGAGCTGGTCTGACGCCCGCATGATCCTTCCCATTCAACGAACCGTCCGCGCGCGCATGGCC
>JBOGIX010000218.1:0-7471 GCA_050744685.1 Vicinamibacterales bacterium
GAATCCGAAGGTGCTGCCGAGAGCTCGCACGAGGCGCATGTCGACGTCGAAGCGATGCTGATCGCGGAAGCCGCCGCCACCGAAGATTCGAGCGTGTCCGCTGAACCGGAGCCGGCCCCTGCGCTCACGCCGGCGGAGGAAGCACTGAAGGCCGCGCGCGCAGCATTCATGGCGGCACAGACGCAGAGCGCTGACGGGACCGAGGAGATCGTTTCGTCCGGGTCGGCGTTCGAATCTCCGCAGGAACCCGCAGTCGAGCAGGCGATGACGGGTCCACCGGCCGAGGAAGTCGGAGCGATTGCGCATCCCGAGCCGGCCGTGCCCATGTCCATCGCGCACGTATCCGAAGACATCCATCCGGTGGACACGGCAGCAGAGGCATCGCCAGCTGTCGCGCCGGAGTTCGCGGCCACGGCCGAAGAAAAGCCCACGCAGCCTTCCGAACCGGCGTTCGCGGCTGCGGTCCCGGAGGAACCCTCAATGCCGGACGATTCGCGTCAGGACCTTTCGACAGACGACACACCGCTGGTGCTCGAGCCCGCGGCATCGGTTGAATCCGATGCGCCGGCGGCGGGCGGGCAGGAGCAGGAAGACGCCGCGCCGGCGAGGCACGCGGCGGTGGTGTTGCCGTTGACGCGGCAGTCTCGCGGTGATGGGTCTTCGGACGCGCGCGGCGGTGTGTCCGCAACGCTGCAGCGTCTCCTTCGTCTGGCGGCCTCGCGCGGTGCGGTCACCGTGTATGCGGTGGCGCAGTCGGCGCCGATGGTGCGGATCGACGGCGAGTTCAGCGTGCTCGAAGGAGAGCCGACGCTGAGCACGGCGTTCATCGAGAAGCTGCTGGCCGAGCTCGCACCGCCGAGCCGCGAAGGCGCGGCGGCCGCCGCTGAGTGGATCGCCGAAGTCCCGGAAGTCGGCCGCGTCCGCTGCGTGACGTTCCGCGATCATCGTGGCCCGGGCGTGATCTTCCGGATGGTGCCGCCCCGGGCGATCTCGGCCGAGCAGCTGGGTCTGCCCGCCGAAGTGCAGGCGCTCTGCACCGAGGCCGACGGACTCGTGCTCGTGGCGGGCGGTCGCGGCAGCGGCCGTTCGACGCTGCTCACGTCGTTCGTCGATCTGCTGAATCGCACGCGCAGCGACTACCTCATCACGCTCGAATCACAGATCGAGTTCGTTCACGAGAGCAAGCGGTCGTTCATCAGCCAGCGCGAAGTGCCGGGCAATGGCGATGCGCTCGCGGCGGCCGTGCGCGCCGCCGTGCGCGAAGAGCCGGATGTGCTGATCATCGAAGACCTCCGCACGCCCGAGCTCATGGCGCTCGCGCTCGAAGCCGCCGAGTCCGGCCGGCTGGTATTCGGATCGGTTCCGGCGCCGTCGGCGGTGGTCGCGGTCGAACGGATCCTCGAGATGTTCCCGGTTGAACGCCGCGAAAAGACGCAGGCCACCCTGGCGAGCACGCTGCGCGGCGTCGTCTCGCAGGTGCTGCTGCGGAGGCTGAAAGGCGGCCGCGTACCGGCCCGGGAGGTGCTGATCAACACTCCGGCGATCGCCGCGCTGATCCACGAAGGGAAGACCTCCCAGCTGTCGGCTGCGCTCGAAAACGGCCGCCGGTATGGGATGATGCCTCTGGCCGAGTCGCTCGCCGCGCTCGTGAGGGACGGTGTCGTGCATCCGTCGCACGCGCAGCGCAAGGCGCCCGACAAGGATCAGCTGGTGTCGGTCCTGCGCCGCGACGGCATCGACACGGCGGTGGTGGAGCGACTCGCGTAAGAGTCGCTCGCTTTCGGCGGCGTGGGTGCGACAGTCGATGGAAGTACCTGACGTCAGGCGGCGCGTGCGCGCCGCTATCGAGTCCGCGCGAAGGGCCGCGCAGGAGCGACGCGCCCGGTCGAGCGCCGCGGCCGTCGCCTACGAGTCGTTTCTGCGAGAGACCGCCGTGCCGGTGTTCCAGGTGGTCGCCTCGGCGCTCGTCGCCGAGGGGTATCGCTTCAAGGTGTTCACGCCCGCCGAGTCGGTGCGGCTGGCGTCGGAATCGAGCCCGGAAGACTTCATAGAAGCGGCGTACGACCCTGCCGCCGATCCCCCGACGGTGGTAGGGCGTACGAGCCGCGGCCGCGGCCGGCGCGGCGTCACATCCGAGCGGCCGATCAAGGAAGGCGTGGCAATCGATGCCATAGGTCAGGAGGACGTGCTCGAGTTCCTGATCGCCGAGATCGCGCGGTTCGTGGAGCGGTGACCCGGTCCTGAGCTTCTCGACGGGCCAATCCTGAGCCCTGTTTCGAAGGACCTATCCCGCCGCCGGACGCGCCAGCCGTGCGCCGTCCGCCTCCCCGTTCGCCAGCGCATCGAGCACGTCGCCGACCCGTTCGAGCGCACCGAGCAGCAATTCGGGATCGCATCCGTACCCAATCCGCAGGTAACCATCCATACCGAAGTGATCGCCGGGCACGAGCAGCACGCTCTGCTCGTCGCGAATCCGCTCGGCCAGCGCGGTCGATCCGATCGCATAGCTGTACTTCACGAACGCAATCGCGCCCGCCTCGGGCTGGACATGGCTGAGGGCCGGCCGGCGATCGATCCAGCGTTTCAGGATCGGATAATTGGTGCGCAGGATGCCGCGCGTCCGCGCGAGCAGCAGCGCGCGGCGCGCTGGCGTGAGCGCGATGCGCGCCAGCAGATCGTTGATGGCGCCAGGCGCGATCGTCGTGTAGTCGTGAATCCCCCACAGCTCGTCGATCAACGCCGGCGGCGCCACGACCCAGCCGATTCGCAGCCCGGGGAGGGCGTAAGCCTTGGACAAGCCGCTCGTGACGATGACGCGCTCGTAGCGGCCCCATGAGGTCGGCGTGTCGACTCCATCGAGCTCGGCGCCGCGATAGATTTCGTCGGCGAGCACCCACGCCCCATGCCTCGCCGCCGCCGCCGAGATGTCGTCGAGCTCCTGCGGCGTCAGCCGTCCACCCGTCGGGTTGTTCGGGTTGCAGATCATGACCGCCCGCGTTCGCTCGTGCACCAGTGCGCGCAGCGCGTCGAGATCCGGACGCCAGCGTGGCGTGCGCTCGCTTCCCGCCGCGTGATCGAGCATGAGGGCCCAGGGCTTGACGATCGCCCCGAGCGCCCGCGAGAGCCCCTCCACCTGCATGTAGTTCGGCGTCATGACGACGACCTCGTCCCCCGGCTGGACGAGAGCGGCGAGCGTGATGAAGTTCGCCTCGGATCCGCCGTTGGTGACCTGCACGTGCGCGGCGGTCGCGCCGTCGTACATCGCGGCGAGGAGCGATCGAAGCTCCGGCGTGCCGTTCGTCTGGGTGTATTTGAGGTCCTGGCGAAGCAGCGCCTGCCGATCGTCCGGGGAGTCGACGAGCTCTTCGACCCGCAGCGGGTGCACGCCGCTCTCTGCGAGGTTCCATGCGACCCTGTGTTCCCAGATCGACTGCAGCCGCTCCATCGCAAAGGGTTCGAACTTCATCCGAAAAAGTGTACTCCAGCGTCCTCCGCGCGTTCGCGGCGATTCGGCTATCCTGATGAGCCATCGCACGACCGAAACGATCGATCACGATGAACGTCGAGCTGCCCGACCTCGTGCGAATCCCCTCTGGCGTATTCCTGATGGGAAGCGACGAGGGTGACGATGACGAACGGCCCGCGCACCGTGTCCGCCTGGACGAGTTCTGCATCGGCGCGCAGCCGGTGACCAACGCGGAGTACGCCCGGTTCGTGCGGGCGACCGGACGTCGGGTTCCAGGGCTGTACGAACTGCCGCTGGTCGTCACGGCAGCGGACGGCGATCGCGAACAGCTGTTTCGTCGCACAATCGATGCGTACCTGTGGCCGAACGGAGAGCCGCCGCGCGAGCGGTTCGATCATCCCGTCACCCTCGTGCGGTGGGAGGATGCCGCCGCGTACTGCGCATGGCTCTCCGAGACGTCGGGCCGCGCGTTCCGGCTCCCGACCGAGGCGGAGTGGGAGAAAGCGGCGCGCGGAGGTCTCCGGGGCCGGCGATATCCGTGGGGCGACCGCTTCGACCAGAGCCGCGCGAACTTCCTCGGCGACCCGGCAGAGCGGCATCGCCGCGGCACGTCACCCTGCCGCCTGTATCCACCGAACGACTACGGCGTGTTCGATGCAGTCGGCAACGTGTGGGAATGGGTGCACGACTGGTACGCGCCGGATGCGTATGCCACGCCTGCGAGAACGAACCCTCAGGGCCCGCCGGACGGCCCGTTGCGCGTTGTCCGCGGCGGCGCGTGGGTGGTGGCCGACGTCCGCATGCTGAGCTGCAGCCACCGGCACAAGGTGCCGCCCGATACCTACTCCTACGCCATCGGTTTTCGTGTGGCCTCGTCTGTTTGAGGGATCGAGTCGTCTAACATGGCAGATGCGAGTTTCGGCAATGCAAATTCATTGTGTTGAGATGAATTCCGCAGAGCGCTAAGCCGTCAGGTCCAAATGACGTGAGGCTTCCGGCTTTAGCCGGAAGTGTGCGGCGCGGGTCCGATCCGGACGGCGGAAGCCCCGGGGTTCCAGCTCGTGAGAGCTGAGAGCGACTCCACGCAAATGAGTGCGCTCAGGTGCGAGGATGCAGCATCCGCCTGGCGACCGGGCTCCGGCGCGACTGCCGCGCCCCCCGGATCAAGGAGTGTCACGTGAACCGTTCCACGATCGCCTTTGCCGCGTTGATGTTGTCGGCGGTCTCTGCCGCCGCGCAGACCCCGCCGGTGGCACCGGCCTTCGAAGGGCCCGTTGTCATGTCGTCTGGGGAAGCGGTCGTGAAGCGCGCACCCGATCGGGCGTGGGTGACCATCACGGCCGAGTCCCGCGCGAAGAGCCCGACCGAAGCGCAGAAGCTCAATGCGGACGCGATGTCGGCGGTGCTGCAGAAACTCAAAGGGGCGGGGCTGCCGGCCGACGCAATCCAGACACGCGCATACGAGCTGCAGCCCGAGTACGACTACAACGAAGGACGCCAGCGGCTGCGCGGATATCTGGCGCGTAACAGCGTGGAGGCTCGCGTGGACGAACTGGCGCGGGTCGGCGAGCTGCTCGACATCGCCGTGACCTCGGGCGCCACGTCGGTCGGCGGCGTGCGATTCGATCTGAAGGATCGCAGCGGCGCCGAGCGCGAAGCGCTCCGTCTCGCCGTCGAGGACGCGCGCAAGCGTGCAGACGCTGCGGCCTCCGGCGCGGGAATGAAGGTGGATCGCGTGCTGCGTATCGCGGAGCAGCGCGCGGACGTCATCCCGCCTCCGCGCCCATACATGATGGAAAGCCGCACCGCCGCGATGAAGGCGGACGCCGCGCCGCCGGTCGCTCCGGGGGAGCTGGAGATCAAGGCGAACGTCACGCTCGTGTGCGCGATCAAGTGAGAGGGCGGCGTCGCGCGCCCAGCGGCGCGCTCGCCACGCATCATCCGTCAGCGCTCGTCGATCACGACACCATCGATCGGCTCATCGTCGAACAACCCCACGAGCTCCGGAGCGCCCAGCGGCCGCGGCGTCTGATCGATGGTCTCGGGCTCCGGGAACTCGTCGGGCGCCGACACGCCCTTGTCTTTCAGCCGTCTCGCGGTGACGAGCACGCGGCTTTCGAGCGTGCCCACGGCGCTGTTGTAGGCCTGGACCGATCGTGCCAGGCTGCGTCCCACCGTCTCGAAGTGCTCCGCGAGCTTCGAGATGCGATCGTAGAGCTGGCGTCCGAGATCGCTGATCTCCTGGGCGTTTCTCGCGACCGTCTCCTGCTGCCACCCGTATGCGATCGCGCGGAGCAGGGCGATGAGCGTGAGCGGGCTCGCCAGCATCACTCCCTTGTTCATGCTGAATTCGAGCAGCCCGGGATCCCGCTGCAGCGCCGAGGTGAGCAGCGACTCGCCCGGTACGAACATGACGACGATGTCGGGCGCCGGCTGGAAGTGCGCCCAGTAGCTCTTGTTGGCGAGACGGTTGATATGTTCCCGCACTTGACGCGCGTGATCGCGCAACTTCGCGTCCCGTTTCACTTCGTCATCCGTTTCAGCGGCTTCCAGGTACGCGCTGAGCGGCACCTTCGCGTCGAGGACGACATTCTTGCCGCCGGGAAGCTTGACCACCGCGTCCGGCGTGAGACGCCCGTCCTCGGTCTGGATGGATTCCTTCAGCTCGTAATGGCTGCCCTCGACGAGCCCCGCCTGCTCGAGCACCCGCCGCAGCTGCAGCTCTCCCCATTGTCCGCGCACGTTGGGTGAGTGCAGCGCCCGCGACAGGCGGCTCGTCTCGGACTGCAGCATCTGCTGTGCCTGGGTGAGGGCACGCATCTGTTCCGCGAGCTGCGCGTGCGTCGAGACGCGGCCGCGCTCGACTTCCTGCAGCTTCGCATCGACGCGCGTGAGCGAGTCGCGGAGCGGCTGCACGATGGACTCGATCGCCTTGTGGCGCCCCTCGAGATCGGTCGTCGCGGCGCGCTGGAACTCGCCGAGCGACGCGCGCGCGAGCTGCAGGAAGGATTCGTTGTTCTGCTTGAGCGCCTCGGAGGAGAGGGCGGTGAACGCCTCGCGGAGGCGCGCCTCGGTCCCCTGGAGCAGGGCGATCTTCTCGGTGGCCGCCGCCCGTGTGGCTTCCAGCTGCGCGCCGGCCCGTGCACACTCTTCACGAGCGGCCGAGAGATCGCGGTGGAGCTGGGCGAAGAGCGCCTCGCGCTCGGCCAGCAGCCCGCGCAGCTCGGCCACGCGGCGGTTCTGCAGGAGGCTCCAGACGACGGCGCCCACGGCAACACCGAGCGCGAGCGTGGCAAAGAGGGGAGAGGACAACAGGCTGTCGGGCACTTTCGCTCTTGTATCACTTTTTTAACTCCCAACTTCCAACTCCCAACTCCCAAGACGCATGGTTCGCATGAGCGGGGGAGAAGTCCCTGCGAACGGCTGGTTCGCACGCATTTCACCCAGCCTTCTCGAACGACTGCGCCTTGGGAGTTGGAAGTTGGGAGTTGGGAGTTGAGAGCTGGAAGCTGGAAGCGGAGAGATTTGACCCTAGGCCAATAAGAGGTAAACTAGGACTATTGTGGTCGGAGTTGAAGGGACCACAGTGCCGATACGTACGAATATGGTGCAGATCAGCGAGAACGCCGCGAAACTCATCAATAAAATGACCCTGAAGCAGGGCCTGCCCGGCGGAGGCCTTCGCATCGGCATCAAGGCCGGCGGCTGCTCCGGGCTGAGCTACACGTTCGCCTGGGAGCCGGCGGCCCGCGAAGGGGACCACGTGTTCGACGGCCCCGACGGCTCGAAGGTGTTCGTCGATCCGAAGAGCTTCCGGTTCATCGACGGAACGACGCTCGACTACGACACGAGCCTCGTCAGCAAGGGGTTCATCTTCAACAATCCGCACGCCAAGAGCTCGTGCGGCTGCGGGACGTCGTTCTCTGTGTGATTCGCTCGGGCCGCTTCGCGCCCTCGCTAGTAGCTATCAGGTCATTAGGTATCAGGTATCAGTGGAGAACCCTG
>JBOGIX010000219.1:0-3414 GCA_050744685.1 Vicinamibacterales bacterium
GGCGGTCACCGGGCGGCAGAAGATCCTCGCGCGCTACCGCTCGTATCATGGCGCGACGGCCGGGGCCATCGCCGCCACCGGCGATCCGCGCCGGTGGACGCAGCCCGCGCTGCCCGGCGTGATCCACGTGCTCGATCCCTATCACGGCATCGAGCGCGGCTGGGACAACGCCGACCAGGCGCTGGCATACCTCGACGAAGTCATTCAGCTCGAAGGCCCGCAGACGATCGCCGCGTTCATTCTCGAGCCCGTCAGCGGCACGAACGGCATCCTCATTCCACCCGACGGCTACCTGCGGGGCGTTCGCGAGCTCTGCGATTGCCACGGCATCCTGCTGATCGCCGACGAGGTCATGTCGGGATTCGGACGCACCGGTGCATGGTTCGCGGTCGACCACTGGCACGTCGTCCCCGATATCATCACCATGGCGAAAGGCCTGACCAGCGCGTACGTGCAGCTCGGCGCCGTCGGACTACGAAGGCCGATTGCCGAGCACTTCGGATCAAATGTTTTTCCGAGCGGGTTGACGTACAACAGCCATCCTCTGGCGTGTGCGGCGGGTCTCGCGACGATCGGCGTGATGGAAGAGGACAGGCTGGTCGAGAAGGCGCGCTCGTCCGGCGCACGCATGGCCGAGCTGCTCGCAAGGCTCGCGCAGGCGCACCCGTCGGTCGGCGCGGTCCGTTCCATCGGGCTGTTCGGGATCGTGGAGCTTGTCCGCAACCGCGACACACGCATGCCGATGGCGCCATTCAATGGCACATCGCCGGAAATGGCGGAGCTCGCCGCCTTCTTCCGGCAGGAAGGGCTTTACACATTCGTGCGCTGGAACTACTTCTTCACGAACCCGCCGCTGTCGATTACCGAGACGGAGCTGCGGGAGGGCTTTGGCATCGTCGATCGCGCGCTGGCGATCGTGGATCGGGCGGTTCAGTAATGGCCTACGCACGCACGCTGCTCGCCGTCGGGATGTTCGCCATCATGGCGTTCACGGTTGCCGCGAGGTCGCCGTCACAGGTGCCGGCGAGGGAGTCGACTCCGGGCCGGTGGTACAAGGGCAATACCCACACGCACACCGTGAACAGCGACGGCGACAGCACACCGGACGAGGTCGTGCGCTGGTATCGCGAGCACGGCTACCAGTTCCTCGTGCTCACCGACCACAACTACCTCACGAACGTGGACGGACTGAACGCCGTCCACGGCGCCCTCGAGAAGTTCCTGGTCATCCAGGGGGAAGAGGTCACGACGACCGCGGAATCGAAGCCGGTGCACGTCAACGGCCTGGCCGTCGAGTCGCTGGTTCAGCCGCCAAAGGCGGCCACCGTCGGTGAGGCGCTGCAGCAGAGCGTCGATGCCATCCGCCGCGTGAACGGCGTGCCGCACGTCAACCACCCGAATTTCGGATGGGCGCTCACCGCAGAGGATCTCCGCCAGCTCGAGCGCGACAAGCTCTTCGAGATCTTCAATGGCCACCCTCAGGTCAACAACGTCGGCGGCGGAGGCGTTCCCGACCTCGAACAGGTGTGGGACCGCCTGCTCACGAGTGGGCGCCTGATGTACGGCATCGCCGTGGATGACGCCCACCACTTCAAGAGAAGCGGGGATCCGACGGCGTCGGGTCCCGGTCGCGGCTGGATCTTCGTGCGCGCACCGCGGCTCGACGCGCGGGCGATCGTGGACGCGCTCGAGCGGGGGGACTTCTACGCGTCCACCGGTGTGGAGCTCTCCTCATACGACGCATCCGCTACGGCCATCTCGCTGAAGATCCGCGCAACCGCCTGGAGCAAGTATCGCGTGCAGTTCATTGGCCGCGACGGGCGGGTGCTGCTGGAGCAGGCCGACGCCGACGCGACCTACACCTTCAAAGGTGATGAAGGCTACGTCCGCGCGAAGATCTTCGAATCGAACGGTCAGGTCGCGTGGACGCAGCCGGTGCCGGTGGGACCGTCGGCGCCTCGCTGATATGTCGCCCCTCGACAGCCCTCGCGGCGGACCCTGAGCTTGTCGCAGGGTCGCTGTCCGCTCATCGCTGTCCGGTGTCCGCTGTCCGCTGTCCGCTGTTCGGACGCCAGGCGTCTCAGAGCGTATGAATCAATCCCGTGCGAATGGTGTGGCTTCCGCCTTCAGGCGGAAGATTCGCGGGAATTCTTCCGGCTGAAGCCGGAAGCCACACATCGTTGTTCGCAAGATTGTTCGCAAGCTCTCAGCGATCATCAGACCCCGACCGTAAAACAGCGCAGCCGTTGGGGTCGGCCCGCATTCGGTTCGTGGCTTGCAGTGCCTCACTCGGAGATCTGCGTATGCAGGCTGGAGGAAGCATGGAGTCAACGGAGTACGAACGGAACAGCTCTTCGGGAGCGGAGTCGCTCGCGATGGGACTGGGGTGGTTCAGCATCGGCCTGGGCCTGGCGGAGATCACCGCGCCTCACAGCGTCGCGCGCCTCATGGGACTCGCCGAGGACACGCCCACGACGAACACGCTACGCGCGCTGGGCGTACGTGAGGTCGCGAACGGCGTTGCCATCCTGGCGCGGCCCGACAGCGCCCCGCGTGTATGGGCGCGCGTCGGCGGGGACGCGATCGACCTGGCCGTGCTCGGGCGCTCGCTCGGCGAGGGCAACGTCGACCGCACCCGGCTCCTGAGCTCGATGGCCGCGATCGCCGGCGTGACCCTGGTCGACATCATGGCCGCGCAGCAGCTGGGCGCGACCGGACGCACCGGCGCGCCGCGCACGTGGCGCTCGCGCGACGTCAGGGTCGAGAAGGTCCTCACCATCAATCGTCCGATCCAGGAGGTCTACCAGTTCTGGCGGCGGTTCGAGAACCTGCCGCGCTTCATGCGGCATCTCGAGTCCGTCGAGATCCTGTCGAGCACCCGCTCGCGCTGGCGGGCCAGGGCCCCGGCGGGCACGACGGTCGAATGGGAGGCCGAGATCCTCCAGGACCGCGATCAGGAATGGATTGCCTGGCGCTCGATCGAAGGATCGGACGTGCAGAACAGCGGCTCGGTCCGCTTCAAGCCCGCGCCCGGCGGACGCGGCACGGAAGTGCGCGTGCAGCTGCAATACACGCCGCCGGCCGGCGCGCTCGGCCGGACGATTGCCAAACTGTTCGGCGAGGAGCCCGAGCAGCAGATCGCCAACGATCTGCGCCGCTTCAAACAGCTCCTGGAGACGGGGGAAATCTCCGTGTCCGACGGACCGTCGCTCCGGCGCGCCGCACAGCCGCCTCGCGATCCCGACCGGCTGAAGGCGCTCGCGGGGGTGCCCTCATGAAGGCGAACTGCTGGTACGGCCGGCAGAACATGCGCGTCGAAAACGTCCCGGATCCCACGATCCTCAACCCGCGCGACGCCATCGTGAAGATCACGAGCACGGCTATCTGCGGATCGGACCTGCACATCTACAACGG
>JBOGIX010000220.1:0-2572 GCA_050744685.1 Vicinamibacterales bacterium
GGCGCGTATCCGGTTTACACGCTGGACATCGATCCGCCCCAGCACGGCCGCATTGTCGGCGGCGGCATCGACTGCGGCGCCGCGCGCGCGGCCTGCCACCTCACGTTCGATGCGTCCACGACCGTCGCGCTCGATGCCGTGCCCGATGGCGGCTATCAGCTGGCCGGCTGGAGCGGCGGATGCAGCGGCGGCGCCGCCACCACCGTGCGCGTGCAGGGGCCGACCGCGTGCAGGGCAACGTTCGTCGCCCCCTCGTCCGAGTTGCGCACGATGGTCGTCATGAACAGCGCGACCGGCGACTACATCGGGCAGGGAAAGCACTGGGTGTATTCGTCGGTGAACGCGACCGTGGGCGCGACGACCATCGACGGTTTCAACGGCGTGGCCATGACCATCGAGGGCACCGATGGGGTCACATGGCAGATGCAGTTCGCGGCGCCGATAGGCCGGACGCTCGCGCCGGGCGTCTACGCCAACGTGGTCCTGCCCTCGACGCGCACGTCGACACCGGGCATGGACGTCGCCACCAACACCCGCGGATGCGGCTCGGTCTTCGGCCGATTCGTCGTCCGCGAAATCCGTTTCCGCGACGATGGCGCCGTGGAGGGTGCCGCTATCGACTTCGAGCAGCAGTGCCAGACGGCCAACGCACCGAAGCTGGCCGGGTCCGTGCGCTATCGCTCCGCCGTCGGCACGGTGCTGCTTGGCGGTGAGCATGGTCCGATCCTGCTGGGACAGTCGGCGCGGGCGGGTAACGGCGGCTGGCTCCAGCGGGTGTCCGCGCGAGACGATGGCTACGCGGCGGGTCCGTCGCTGCGGCTCCCGTGGCCGGCGTACAACGCGTTCTCGGGCGAAGTGCATCCGGCCGCCGGGGACATCGATGGCGATGGCCGCAGCGAGATCGTGCTCGGCCTCGGATCCGGAGGCGACGGATGGATCGCGATCCTCGATGACGAGACGACCGGGTTCGCGCTCCTCGCGTGGCTGCAGGTCGACTGGCCGTACTACAACCGCAACAACGGGGCGGTGTACCCCGCGGTCGGGGATCTCGACGGCGACGGCCAGGCCGAAATCGTCGCGGGGCTCGGCGCGGGCGGCCATGGCTGGCTCGAGATCTTCCGCGGCGCCCGCGCCGGCTTCGCACACCACCGGTGGATTCAGGTGAGTTATTCGAGCTGGGCGGCCCTGAACGGTGAGACGCACCCCGCGGTCGGCGATCTCGACGGCAACGGCGCCGCGGAAATCGTAGTGGGCCTCGGTCACACCGGCGCAGGCTGGCTGGAGGTCTTTCACGATGCGCGGCAGGGTCATGGGCACAAGGAATGGCTTCAGGTGACGTGGCCGCTGTTCAACGGGCGGTCCGGGGCGACGTGGCCCGCGATCGGCGACACGAACGGTGACGGGACGCCGGAGCTGGTCGTGGGACTCGGTCCGGGCGGCGAGGGCTGGCTGCAGGTGTGGGAGCCGGCCGACAGCCTGCTGCAACCGCGCGACTGGCTCCACGTCGAATGGCCGGCCTACAACACTCCATGCGGTGAAACACGCCCTGCCGTCGGTCCCCTCGGGCTCTCCGGTCCCGGCGTCGTCGTCGGGCTCGGTCCGTGCGCCACCGTCGCCGGCTGGATGGCCGTTATCGAAACGGCGTTGCTCGGGCGGCCCGTGGTCTGGCGGAACACTGCAGACGATGCATTCCGCGTGGGCGGCGGCGGGCTGTACCCCGCCTTGCTGCCGCGCTGAGTCGCCGCCGTTCTTGCCCCGTGCCCGAGGGCGGCGTTGCTATAATCGGTCGGATATGTCTGTCCCCGTCTACCGCCGCGTACTCCTCAAACTTTCCGGTGAAGCGCTGATGGGCGATCAGCCCTTCGGCATCGACCCGGCGGTGACGACGCAGATCGCTCAGGAAGTGCGGGAGATCCAGGAGCTCGGCGTCCAGACGGCGGTGGTGATCGGCGGCGGCAATCTGTTCCGCGGCCTCGCCGCGAGCGCCAAGGGCATGGATCGCGCGACCGCCGACTACATGGGCATGCTGGCCACGGTGATCAACGCGCTCGCCCTGCAGGACGCGCTCGAGCACAACGGCATCCTGACCCGCGTCATGAGTGCCATCGAGATGCGCGCGGTCGCCGAACCCTTCATCCGCCGCCGCGCCGTGCGTCACCTCGAAAAGGGGCGCGTGATCGTTTTTGCGGCGGGCACGGGCAATCCCTATTTCACGACCGATACCGCCGCCGCGCTCCGCGCGATGGAGATCAAGGCCGACGTGATCATGAAAGGGACGAAGGTCGAAGGCATCTACACGGCCGACCCGATGCTGGACAAGGCCGCCACCAAGTACGACGACATCTCCTATCTGAAGGTGCTCGAACAGCGGCTGAAGGTGATGGACGCCACGGCCATCTCGTTGTGTATGGACAACAAGCTGCCGATTGTCGTGTTCAACCTGCGCACGCCCGGCAACGTCCGCCGCGTGATCATGGGCGAAGCCGTCGGTACCACGGTCCGTGCCTGACCGCTCCCGCCTTCCGCCCGCCGCCTGAGCGCCAGCGAGGTCTCGCGACCCGGGGCTTTGCTA
>JBOGIX010000221.1:0-2423 GCA_050744685.1 Vicinamibacterales bacterium
CATACGGGAGCGTCGGTGATGGCCGCCCATGCGGCGTTCGGGCGTCTGGCCGGCGTCGATCGTCCTGCGCTCGCCACGATCATTCCGACGCGGGATCGGCCTGCCGTGCTGCTCGATGCCGGGGCGACGGTCGAGTGCCGGCCCCAGCATCTGGTGCAGTTCGCGGTCATGGGGGCGGCCTACGCGCGCGTGGCGCTCGGCTGCGAGCACCCGCGAGTCGGCCTGCTGTCGGTCGGCGAGGAAGAAAGCAAGGGGAACGATCTCACCCGTGAGGCACACCAGTTCCTCAAGTCGGCGCCAATCCGGTTTGCCGGCAACATCGACGGGCGCGACATCTACTCGGGCCATGCCGACGTGATCGTCTGCGACGGCTTTACCGGCAATATCACACTGAAGGTCAGCGAAGGGCTCGTGGATACCGTCGAGACGCTGCTGCACGACGAGCTTTCGGCGACCTTCGGGACGCGCGTGGGATATCTGCTGTCGCGACAGGCATACCGGCGGTTCCGCAAGCGCCTCGACTACTCAGAATACGGCGGCGCGCCGCTCCTTGGCCTGAACGGCCTCTGCATCGTCGGACACGGCCGATCGTCGGCGAAGGCGGTGAGGAATGCGGTGGCAATGGCCGCGCGGGCCGTGTCGGACGGCCTCCTGCAGAAGCTGGCGCGGGAAGTGACCGCGCATTCTGCGCCATAAGATCTCATTCGAAGGCAGGGCACGATGATCGCCTGTGTATTTCCCGGGCAAGGGGCGCAGAAAGTTGGCATGGGGCGGGATCTCGCCGAGCAGTTCGGCGTGTGCCGCGACACGTTTGCCGAAGCGGACGAGGCGCTCGGCGAGCCGCTGAGCACGCTCTGCTTCGATGGTCCGCAGGAAGCGCTGCAGCTCACGGAGAATACGCAGCCGGCCATCCTGGCGGTGAGCGTCGCGGTGTATCGCCTGCTGACCGCAAATGGCGTTCGGGTCGGTCTGGCTGCGGGCCACAGCCTCGGCGAGTACTCCGCGCATGTTGCCGCGGGTACGCTATCCTTCGCGGATGCCCTCCGCACGGTGCGGCGGAGAGGGCGGTACATGCAGGAGGCAGTGCCGGTTGGCGATGGGGCGATGGCGGCGATTCTCGGTCTCGACGCGGACGGCGTGGCTGCCGCGTGCACCGAAGCGACCGCCGACGGTGGCATCGTGACCCCGGCCAATCTCAACGCCCCCGGTCAGGTGGTGATCGCCGGGCACACGGCCGCCGTAGCGAGGGCTGGCGAGCTTGCGAAGGCGCGCGGCGCGAAACGGGTCATCCCGCTCGCGGTCAGCGCGCCATTTCATTGTCCGCTGATGAGGCCGGCTGAAGAGCGGCTCGCCATCGATCTGCGCGCGCTTGCGGTGTCCACGCCGCGCATGCCGGTCGTGGCGAACGTCGACGCCGAGCCGAAGACCGATGCCGCCACGGCGGTTGACGCGCTGATCCGGCAGGTGTCGTCTCCGGTCCGCTGGGAGGACGTGGTGAAGCGGCTCGTCGCTGACGGCGCGCGCACGATCCTCGAGGCCGGCCCGGGAACCGTGCTCGCCGGATTGATCCGGAAGATTGACGGCTCGGTGACGGTGGTGAGCGTCGAGAACAGCCAGGGGTTTGCCAAGGCGGTGGAAACGCTTCAGTCCAAACAGCGCGAGGTGGGCCCTGCGTAAGCACGTCGAGCCCCGGCCACGGGTCGAGAGGGTGGGCGTTCTATGATGGATCTGTCGGGACGCGTCGCGCTCGTGACCGGCGCGTCTCGTGGCATCGGGCGCGCGATCGCCGCGCGTCTGGCCGCGCGGGGCGCGATGGTGGTGGCGGCCGCGCGCGGCGACAATGCGAGGCCGGTGGCCGACGAGATCGCGGCCTCGGGCGGACGCGCGGAAGCGACGGCGCTCGACGTCACCGAGGTTGGCGCCGCCGAAACCGCGGTGAAAGGCGTGGTCGAGCGGCACGGCCGCATCGACGTGCTCGTCAACAACGCCGGCATCACGAGAGATCAGCTGATGCTGCGGCTGAAGCGCGAGGACTGGGACGCCGTGCTGGCGACGAACCTGACGGCCGCCTACGCGCTGACACAGGCCGCGCTCAAGCCGATGATCCGCCAGCGGAGCGGCCGCATCATCAGCGTCGGCTCGGTCGTCGGGCAGAGCGGCAACGCGGGGCAGGCGAACTATGCCGCGTCGAAGGCGGGGCTGATCGGGTTCTCCAAGGCGGTCGCGCTCGAGGTGGCGTCACGCGGCATCACGGTGAACGTGGTCGCGCCCGGCTTGATCGAGACCGACATGACGCGCGCCATGACCGAGAACGCGCGCAAGGACTGGGAAGAGAAGATCCCGCTCCGACGGCTCGGCACGCCAGACGATATTGCCGCGACCGTCTGCTTTCTCGCCTCGGACGAGGCATCGTATATTACGGG
>JBOGIX010000222.1:0-2917 GCA_050744685.1 Vicinamibacterales bacterium
CGATGACGCCTGCCAGGCGGCCACGCCGACGAGCGCCGCTGTCACAACCACCGTAGCGCCGATCTGTACGAGGTCCGCGCGGAGCAAGGCCGCCGGCAGCAGCCCGAGCGGAAACGCCCGCCCGGGCAAAGACGACGGCGGTGCGGCCGCCGAGTCGGCGCCGCGCAGCAGCAGGAGCGGCTTGACCCGGCGCACTTCGAGGAGCGGCACCAGCGAAAACAGCAGCGACACGAGCATGCCCACCGCGATGCCCTGCACCGCCGCCGACCACGTGAGGCCGTACGAGACGTTCGTGAACGCCGCGGCCGCCGAGTCGGGAATCGCGGCAATCGCCACGGCCGCAATCCCGACGCCGAGCACGCTGCCGCCAAGCCCGAGGAGCAGCACCTGCGCCACGTAGGTCGCGAGTACCTGCCCCGCCGTGGCGCCGACACACTTCAGGATCGCGACGCTCTTGATCTTCTGCTTCACGAATACGCGCGTCACGCTCCAGACGCCGATGCCGCCCAGGACGACCATGATGAACCCGACCAGGCTCAGGTAGTTCTCCGCCCGCATCAGGTCCTCGCCAATGTCGTCCTCGGTCGATCGATACGAGCGCGCCTGGACGAACCGGTCGCGGAAGTCACGCCGCACCTCGCGCGTCAGGGGCTCCACCGCCGGCTCGCGCACGCGAAGAAGGATCTGGTAGCTGGCGCGGCTGCCGAACGTGAGCAGGCCCGTGGCACGCAGGTCGTCGTAGTCGACCAGTACGCGCGAGCCAAAGCTGAAGACGCCGGCACGCCGCCCGGGCTCCTGTGCGATCACCCCGCGTATCGTGAATGGCTGGCCGCCGATGACGATTCCCCGCCCCACCGTCGTCCCGAGCTGCGTCAGCAGCTCCGGCCGCACGAGCGCGCCGCGGCCGCGCAGGAGGTCGTGCGAGAACGGCACGCCGTCCTGAAGAATGACCTGGCCGTAGAAGGGAAACCCGGGCTGCACGCCCCGCAGTTCCACCATCCGCGCGGTCGCGGCCCCCTCTTCAGGACGCACCATGGTGGCGGTTTCGATCGCCTCCATGCGCTGCAGAACGTCGGGGCCCGCGAGCCGCTGATCCAGCGCCTGCCTGAGCTCGGGCGTCCAGGCGCGGTTGGTCGAGATGAGGACGTCGGACGCGATGATCGACCGTGCTTCGCTGACCAGCCCGCGGCGGACGCTCTGGATCACCGATCGAAGCGCGACGATCGCGCCGACGCCGATGGCGACGCAGACGAAGAAGAACAGCAGGCGCCGCCATGAGGCGCGCAGCTCACGAGCCATCATGCGCAGCACGAAAGTCATGACGACACCGCCGTCGCGGCCGCGCGCTCGGTACTCTTCACCACGCGCCCGTCGCGGAGCGCAATGGACACGTCGGCCATCGCCGCGAGCTCCGGATCGTGCGTCACGAGCACGAGCGTCGTCTTGCGCGTGCGGTTGACGTCGAGCAGGAGCTCGATGATCGAGTGGCCGGTCCCGCTGTCGAGATTGCCCGTCGGTTCGTCGGCGAGCAGGATGGGCGGCTCGTTCGCGAGCGCGCGTGCGATCGCCACGCGCTGCTGCTCGCCGCCCGACAACTGCGACGGATAGTGATGACCGCGTTCGGCGAGCCCCACCTCGACGAGCAGCGCGCGGGCACGCCCCCGCGCGTTCGGCACGCCGGCGATTTCCATCGGCACGAGCACGTTCTCGAGCGCCGTCAGGGATGGCAGCAGGTGGAAGAACTGGAAAACGAAGCCGATGCGCGTCCCTCGCAGCCGGGCGAGCGAGTCCTCGTCGAGCACCGTGATGTCCACGCCGTCGACCACGACGCGGCCCGTCGAGGGCGCATCGAGGCCGGCGAGCAGGCCGAGCAGCGTCGACTTCCCGCTGCCGGACGGACCGGTGATCGCCACGACGCGTCCGCGATCGATCGTGAGGTCCAGGGAATGAAGAATCGTGAGGGAGCCGGCGCCGCTCGGCACCGTCTTGGATACACCGTGCAGCTGGATCATGAAGCTCCCGACATCTGGTCGAGCAGGGGCTCGAGCACGGTCCACAGCGTCTCCGCGATGATCTCCGCGCCCCGCCCATTGGGATGAATGCCGTCCGACTGGTTCAACTCGCTCTTCCCCGCCACGTTGTTCAGGAGGAACGGGATGAACAGCACCCGCTCGCGGAGCGCGACATCGCGGAACGCCTGACGAAAGGCGGTCGCATATTCCTGTCCGAAGTTCGGCGGCGCCTCCATCCCCGCCAGGATCACCACCGCGCCCCGCTCCCGGGCATTGTGGATGATCGATGTGAGGTTTTCTTTCATCTGCGTGATGGGAAGCCCGCGCAACCCGTCGTTGCCGCCGAAGGCGACGATCAGGATCTTCACGTCCCCTTCGAACGCCCAATCGAGCCGGCGAAGGCCGCCAGCTGTGGTGTCGCCCGATAAACCGGCGTTGACGACCTCGTACTGGTAGCCGGCCGCATCGATCTTCCGCTGCAGAACGGCCGGATAGGCCTCCTGCTCGAGCAGCCCCAGGCCGGCGGTCAGGCTGTCTCCAAATGCCACGATCCGTGGCCGGGCCGGTGGCGCGTCGGGGTCCACTGCCGCCGGCGCCGGCTGCGTCGCTGCAGGCGTTTCGCCGCCGGACGGCGCCTGCTCCTGCGGCGAGCGATCCGAACAGCCGGCCGCACACGCGAGGACGCCAAAAAGGACGAGGGAAAAGACGCGCCGGGAATGCATCGGTACTACAATGATAGACGGATCTGACTCATCGGAAGTGCCGGTGGGCTGGTGCGGATTGCGTGATTCGGGGGCATCGGGACCGTATACTGGAGTCCAAGGCGCGCGGCTGGGAATCGAAGTCGATCGAATCGCAGCAGGAAGACGCGTCGCGCCAGAAGCCGCCTGCTCCCCATCTGGGCC
>JBOGIX010000223.1:0-4608 GCA_050744685.1 Vicinamibacterales bacterium
GTACCACATCACGCTGTGGTTCATCGGCGAAGTCGACGACGAGCGGGGCGCGAATATTTCGGCGGCGCTCGGCGGTTCTTCGATGATCACGCCCGCATTCGACCTCGCGCTTGCCGGGTGCGGCGCGTTCCCGCCGTCCGGTCCTCCACGGGTATTCTGGATTGGCGCCCGCGCCGGGGCAGCAGGTATGGCGAGCCTTTATGAGGAGGCGGGGCAGCGCCTCGCCCCGCTCGGGTTCGAGGCTGAGCGGAGGACCTACAGCGCACACCTGACGATTGCCCGCGTCAAGGAGCCAGGAAAGGGAACATCGAAGGCGGTCCGTGAGCTTCTCGGACGGCTGCCCGCCGACTGCGGCCTGTGCCGCGTTTCCGCGGTCACTCTTTTCAGGAGCCGCCTCTCGCCCCGCGGGGCCGCCTACGAGCCTCTGCTGCGAGTACCATTGTCCTGATGTGGCAGGTTCTGCTCGGGTACTTCGCCGGGTCGGTGCCCTTCGCATTCCTGCTGGCGAGGCGCGCCGGTGTCGACGTTCGCGTGGCGGGCTCGGGCAACGTCGGCGCGGCCAACGTGCTGAGGACGACGGGGCCGTGGCGTGGCGTGCTCGTGATGGCGCTGGACGTGGCGAAGGGAGCGGTGCCGGTCGCGGTCGCGTCCGTGACGAACGCGGGCGCAACGCTCACGGCCCTCGCTGCGGCGGCCGCGGTCGTGGGACACATTTACCCGGTCTGGCTGCGATTTCATGGAGGCAAAGGTGTGTCGGTCGCCGCTGGCGTGTTCGCCGTGCTGACGCCAGTGGCCACCGCGGCGGCGGCGGCGCTGTTCCTGGTGATCGTCTGGATCACGCGGTACGTCTCGCTCGGGTCGATCGCGGCCACGATCGCGCTGCCGCCGGCCGCCTGGCTGACGGGGGAGCCGCGCGCCGTCGTGGCCGTGGCCGCCGCAATGGGCGTGTTGATCCTCTTTCGGCATCGCGGCAACATCCGGCGGCTGCGCGCAGGCACCGAGCGCCGCATGGGAGCGCGGGCGTGAGCGAGCCGGCCGCTCGTTCCTCCGACAACGCTGCCGGCGGTTCGCGTAACGCCGAGCGCTTTGCGGTCCTCGGCGCCGGCAGCTGGGGGACTGCCCTTGCCGTTCATCTGGCCCGCGTCGGCCACCACGTGTCGCTGTGGGTGCGGGACGAGAGCCTCGGCGCCGAGATCGCGCGTGGGCGCGAGAACACGCGATACCTGCCCGGGCTGCGCCTGCCCGACTCGATCGGCACCACGGCCAGGCTGCAGGTGGCGGTCGAGGGCGCGTCCTTCGTCGTGTTTGCCGTCCCCTCACACGGCTTGCGTGACGTCGTGCGGGAGGCTGCGCCCCGGCTCGCTCCGGCGGCGATCCTGATCAGCGCTGCAAAGGGATTGGAGTCGGGCTCGCACGCCCGCATGTCTCAGGTGCTCGTCGAGGAGACCGGCGGCACGCACCCGGTCGTCGTCCTGTCGGGACCGAGCTTCGCCATCGAGGTCGCGCGTGGCCTGCCCACGGCGATTCTCGCGGCCTCGCACCACGCGGCAAGCGCAGAGTCCGTCCAGCAGCGCTTCCGCGGCCCGGCGCTGCGGCTCTACGCGAGCGACGACGTCGTGGGTGTGGAAATCGGCGGGGCGCTGAAGAACGTCATCGCCATTGCGGCAGGCGTCGTGGAGGGAACGGGGTTCGGGCACAACGCGATGGCCGCGCTCATCACTCGTGGCCTCGTCGAGATTTCACGGCTGGCCTGCGCCGAGGGCGGCCGCCGCGATACGCTGGCCGGGTTGAGCGGTCTCGGCGATCTCGTGCTGACGTGCACCGGCGATCTGAGCCGCAATCGCCATGTCGGCGTCGAGCTCGGGCGGGGCCGATCGCTCGACGACGTGCTCGCGGGCATGCACATGGTGGCGGAGGGCGTGCGCACCACCGGCGCGGCGCTGGCGCTCGGCGAGCGCCACCGGATCGAGCTGCCGATCACGGCGCAGATGGCCGCGGTGCTCGAGGGACGGCGGACGCCGCGCGAAGGGCTCGAGGCGCTGATGTTGAGGCCGCAGAAAATGGAGTGAGTGGGATGGACCGGATGGTTCAGGGTTCATCGTTCAGGGTCAGGTTCAGGGTTCAAGGTTCAGGTTCGCTGTTTTGGTTCGGGCTTCCGTATTGAAGGTCGGGGGGAATGGGGTTTTTCGACAAGATCAAAGCGTCGCTGACGCGGACGACGCAGCAGTTTGCTGAGCGGTTCGAGGATGTCGTCTCGCGGGCGGATTCGGCGGAGGCGCGCAGCCGGCCGGTCGATCTGGAAACGGTCGAAGCGCTGGAGGAGGCGCTGATTTCGGCAGATGTCGGCGTGGCGGCGACGGGGCAGATCGTGGATGCCGTGCGCAGCAGGAAATCGCGGGGAGACTCGCTGCGGGCCCTGGTACGCCGCGAGATCCTCGAGATCCTGCGCGCTGCCGAAACGGTGGCGCCGAACGGGCACCGGCCGCACGTGATGATGATCGTCGGCGTCAACGGCACCGGCAAAACGACCACGGTCGGCAAGCTCGCGCGGTTGACGAAGGACGCCGGCCGGACGCCGCTCGTCTGCGCCGCCGACACGTTCCGGGCAGCTGCGGTCGAGCAGCTCGAGGTCTGGGCCAACCGTGCCGGTGTGGATTTCATCCGCGCGCGGGCGGGCGCCGACCCGGCGGCGGTCGTGTTCGACGCGATTGCCGCCGGCAAATCGCGCAATCGCGACGTGGTCATCGTCGATACGGCGGGGCGGCTGCACACGCGCGTCAACCTGATGACCGAGCTCGACAAGATACGGCGTATTGCTGCGCGTGAAGTCGAAGGCGCGCCGCATGAAGTGCTGCTCGTGCTCGATGCCACGGTGGGACAGAACGGACTCGCGCAGGCACGCGAGTTCATGGCCGTTGCGGGCGTGAACGGCATCATCCTGACCAAGCTCGATGGCACGGCCAAAGGGGGCATTGCCGTCGCGATCGCGCACGATCTGAAGCTGCCGATCCGTTACGTGGGAGTCGGAGAGGCCATCGACGATCTCGTTCCGTTTTCGCCCGAGGAATACGTGGACGCGTTGTTCGAGGAAAAGTGGTAGATGCCGACGCGCGTTTCATGGCCCGGGCGCTCGCGATTGCCGAGCGCGGTCGGGGGCACACGAGCCCGAACCCGATGGTCGGCGCGCTCGTGGTCGACGCGGATGGCGTAATCGTCGGCAGCAGCGCCCACGCGTTTGCCGGGGGGCCGCACGCAGAGGTGCTGGCGCTGGCCCAGGCGGGGTCCCGCGCCGTCGGCGCAACGTTGTACTGCACGCTCGAGCCCTGCAGCCATACCGGACGAACCGGCCCGTGCGCGCCGCTCGTCGTGGACGCCGGAATTCGTCGCGCGGTGATCGCGATCGAGGACCCGAACCCGCTCGTCGCCGGGCGGGGGCTCGCATATCTTCGTGAGCGCGGCGTCGACGTGCGGGTCGGCGTGCTCCGCGATCGCGCCGAGCGCCTCAACGGACCGTTCCTGACGGCGATGCGCCACCGCCGGCCGTTCGTGACCATGAAAGTGGCGATCAGCCGGGACGGGCGCGTCGCGGCGCGGCCCGGGGTGAGGACACCGCTCACCGGTCTCGCGGCCAACCGGCTGATCCATCGGGAGCGCGCGGAAACCGATGCGATCGGCGTGGGCGCGGGGACCGTGCTGGCCGACGATCCTGTGCTGACGCCGCGGGGCGCTTACCGCACGCGGCCGCTGGTCCGCGTGATCTTCGACCGCTCCCTGCGCACGCCCGCCTCGGCCCGCATGCTGTCAACGCTCGAGGCAGGACCGATAATAGTGATGACCGCGAAGCGGGACGACGCGGGCATGCGTCAAAGACAACAGGCGCTCGCCGCTGCGGGGGCGCAAGTCGAGGCGATAGACGCGACTCAGGACACATTCCTCCAGAGGGCGCTCGAGTTCCTCGCGTCGTCGGGGGTGACGTCGCTGATCCTCGAAGGAGGACCAACGCTGCACCGCGCGGCCTGGGCGGCTGGCGTTGTCGATCGAGTGCAGATCTTCAGGACGCCGGTCATGCTTGGCCCCGAAGGAGTGCCCTGGCTGGACGGTTCGGTGTTCCAGGTCGGGGCGCTGCACGATGTCCGGTCCGTGATGTTGGGAGACGACGTGCTGGTGGAGGGTTATGTTCACGGGGCTGATTGAGGCCGTCGGGGAGATCACCGAGGTGAAGCCGACGCCCGGCGGGTTCAGGCTGCGTCTGAGCACGTCGCTCGCGCCCGAGCTCGCTAGTGGCGACAGCCTCGCGGTGAGCGGCGTCTGCCTGACCGTCGTCTCGGCGGATCCGCATGGCATCCACGCGGACGTGTCGCCGGAGACGGCACGGATTACCACGCTGGGCACGGTCAAGCGAGGGACCGTTGTGAACCTGGAACGCCCCCTTCGGGCCGATGCCCGACTGGGAGGGCACTTCGTGCAAGGGCACGTCGACGCCGTCGGCGCCATCGAGGAATTGCGATCCGATGGCGAGTCGTTCTGGCTCACAGTGAAATTTCCGGCAGCGCTCGCCCAGTTCATCGTCCGCAAGGGATCGATCGCGGTGGACGGCGTGAGCCTGAC
>JBOGIX010000224.1:0-5055 GCA_050744685.1 Vicinamibacterales bacterium
CGCTCACTCGCGGCGCCACTGAGTCAGTCGCCCGGACGCGCTTGGCACGCTCGCGCGAGGGGGCTCGTGAGGCCCCGCTCCGCTCTCGTGGGCTCTCAGCACACATTCCGGCGCGCCTCAGCTCGGCGACGAACGGCCGGCGCCGCGCGAAAGCACGAGTCCCGAGCGTGTAAGGTATGGACAGCGAGCCGATTACAGGCCGAATTTGCATAGTAGCCACTGCAGGAAAAGAGTGTCAAGGCAGCGAGCCCCTTGCGCCCGATTGGGTTCCGCGGTAGCCTACATATGAGCACTTGCTCATATATTCATATGTCAGAGCTCTCCTGCGACCTTCCGCACCTTCCGGCGGGCGATACGCCGGCCAGGCGGCAATTGCTCCTCTCCGGCCGGACCGTTGAGGAAATCGCCGAGACGTTTCGTGTGCTGGGCGACCCCACGCGCGTGCGCATCCTCGACGCGCTCGCCGCGGGCGAGCTGTGCGTCTGCGATATCGCGCGGCTCGTCGGCATCAGCGAGTCGGCGGTGTCGCACCAGCTGCGGCTCCTGCGCGGTATGCGCCTCGTTCGCGCGCGGCGATCCGGCCGCCAGGCGTTCTATTCGCTCGACGATCAGCACATCGTTCAGCTGCTGCGCCTCGCGGTCACGCACGTCCAGGAGGAATCCGGCGCGCGCGTCGCCGCCGAGCTCCTCACGTCGACGAGCTGAGGGCATGGCTGTCACCTGCGCCGTCTGCGATCTGCACGCCGAATCGACCTTCCGGATCGAAGGGATGGACTGCCACGAGGAAGTGGCCATCCTCGAGCGCACGCTGCACCGGTTGATCGGCGTCGAATCGCTCGACGCCGACATCATGGGCCAGCGTCTGCGCGTCAGGTACGATGCCGCCCGGCTCACGACCTCGCGCATTGCCGAAGCCGTCGCGCAGACCGGCATGCGTGCCTGGCTGGAGCACGAAGAGCCCCGACCTGCGTCTTCGACCTCAGTCACACGGGAGCGGCTGGTGTGGGGCTCCGGCATCGCGCTCGCGGTCGGCCTCCTCGCCGGTCTGGCGCCGCCGCTCGCGCCCGCCGGCCCGTTCGCCTGCGCCGCGGCAATCCTGCTCGGTGGCGTTCACACCGCCCGTCGCGCCTGGATGTCCGTCCGCGCGCGCGTGCTCGACATCAACGTTCTCATGCTCGTCGCCGTCGCGGGCGCCATCGGGCTCGGCGAATGGTCCGAAGGGGCGTCGGTCGTTTTCCTGTTCGCGCTCGCGCAGCTGCTCGAATCGAAAGCGATGGAGCGGGCCCGCGGCGCCATCCGGGCGCTGATGGATCTCGCTCCTGCCGACGCGCTGGTGCGTCGCGGATCGCGCGAGGAGCGCACGCCGGTCGCCGATGTGCGCATCGGGGATGTGATCCTGGTGCGCCCCGGCGAGAAGATCCCGCTCGATGGCCGCGTGCTCTCGGGCGAGAGTCACGTCAACCAGTCGCCGGTCACCGGCGAGTCGCTGCCGGTCGAGAAGACGGCCGGCGCCGACGTGTTCGCGGGCACGATCAACGGCCGCGGCGCCCTCGATATCGAGGTGACGCGGTTGCACAGCGATTCCACGCTCGCGCGAATCGTGCACCTCGTGGAGCGCGCGCAGGCGCAGCGCGCGCCGAGCCAGACGTTCGTCGATCGGTTCGCCAGAATCTACACGCCGATCGTCCTCGTGTTCGCCGTCCTGGTCGCCACGGTGCCGCCGCTCGCATTCGACGCGCCCGCCGGCGAGTGGTTCTACCGCGCGCTCGTGCTGCTGGTGATCTCCTGCCCGTGCGCGCTCGTCATCTCCACGCCGGTGTCGATCGTGTCCGCGCTCGCCGCTGCGGCACGGAAGGGCGTCCTCATCAAGGGCGGGGCGCGGCTCGAGCAGCTCGCGTCGGTACGCTGCGTGGCGTTCGACAAAACCGGGACGTTGACCCGGGGCGAGCTCCGTGTCGTCGACGTCGCCTCCACCAACGGCCTTGGCGCGCCGGAGGTGCTGCGGCTGGCGGCGTCGCTCGAGTCACGCTCCGAGCATCCCGTCGGCAGGGCGATCGTCGATCGCGCGCAGGCAGAAATGCTGGCGCTTGCCGGCGCTCACGGTTTCCAGGCCCTGCCGGGGCTCGGCGCGGAAGGGCTGGTCGGCGCCGA
This sequence comes from Vicinamibacterales bacterium, assembly GCA_050744685.1. GTDB lineage: Bacteria > Acidobacteriota > Vicinamibacteria > Vicinamibacterales > 2-12-FULL-66-21 > JACCXG01. The sequence continues at coordinate 2,152 of JBOGIX010000224.1, forward strand.
TCGCGTCGTCGTGGGCAATCATCGCTTGTTCGAGGAGCGCGGCCTGTGCTCGCCCGAAGCGCACGAGCAGCTCGTGGCGATGGCGTCGCGTGGCTTTAGCACGGTCATGGTGGCGCGCGGCGCCGAGACGGTCGGCCTGATCGGCGTGGCCGACGACACCCGCGAGTCGGCGCGCGCGGTGATCGAGATGGTGCGCGAGCACGGAATCGAGCACGTCGTGCTGCTTACCGGCGATCACGAAGCGTCGGCGCAGACGCTCGCAGCCTCCCTCGGGATCACCGACTACCGCGCGTCGCTCCTCCCCGAAGACAAGGTCGCGGCCGTCGAGGAACTGCGCCGCCGCTTCGGCGTGCTGGCGATGGTCGGCGACGGCGTCAACGACGCGCCCGCGCTCGCCACCGCCGACGTCGGCATCGCGATGGGCGTCGCCGGCACCGACGCGGCGCTCGAGACCGCAGACGTGGCACTCATGGCCGACGAGCTTGCGAAGATCCCGTTCGCGATTCGCCTGAGCCGCGCCGCCTCCCGCAACATCCGCGTGAACATCGGCTTCTCGCTGGCGCTCAAGGCCGCGTTCCTCGTCATGGCTTTTGTCGGCGCCGCCACCCTCTGGATGGCCGTCGTCGCCGACATGGGCGCCTCGCTCATCGTCATCGCGAACGCGCTCAGGCTGCTCCGGGAATGAAGAAATGCGCATGAATGCCAGGAATGCGCATGAATGCCATGAATGAAATCCGGTGATCTCAGTCGCTCGACTCTGATCGCTGAACTCATTCATGGCATTCCTGGCATTCATGCGCATTACGCCGTCACGCCTTGCGATTGGTAAAAAAGTGCTGGTCGATGAACTCGTCGATGGACGACTGATCGACCGACTCGATCTTCTCGAACTGCAGGCCCATCCCCACGTGCCGATCGCTCCACGCGATGCGGCATTCCGCTTCGATGTCGCGCTTCGATCCGGGCAGCCGGAAACGCGCCTTGGCCTTGGCGTTCGACTGGAGCGGGCTCATCGTGCGGATTGCCAGCCCGCCTTTGCTCAGGTTCAGCGTCAACGCGGCGGCGATGGTGTTGCCGAAACGGTAGGCGACGGGGATGCCGAGCACGACGCGCGGGCTGCCGCGCCGGTTGAAGTTGTCGGGGAACAGGTGCGGCGCGAGCGACGGCAGGATGTGCTGCACGGCGCTGTACTCGTTGACGTACCCGGCCACGCCCAGCGCGGCCAGCTCCCGCACCTCGTCGGCGGTGGCGATCGTGCCGCTGAACACCAGGATGGGAAGGCGTCCCTCGTCGATCTTGCGGATCGTGCGCACGAGGTCGACCCCCCCGGCGTGGGGCAGCCGGAGATCGAGTACGATCAGGTCGATGCGAGACAGATCGGCCCGCACGCGGGCGAGCAGCTCCGCCGCGCTCTTCACCGTGAACGCGGTGTGCCCGGCGCCGAGCAGCGCCGAAGCGAACCGGTCCCGAACGAACGCCGTGTCGTCGGCGACGATGACGGTTTTGGTCGGAGGCACAATTGTGCGACTAGGCGCCGCCACCGAGGTCGTATCGGTTCCGCGGTAGAGCGACAGTAGTTCCATTGCAGAATTTATCAGGTTCTCGCTATAATCCGAACTCTTACGCGATCGTGGGCGGCGCGGCAGGCCCGGTGCATGCCGGCTGGTCACGCCCCCGCCAGGAGCAAGTATGGCCACGTGTCCGGAATGTGACGCCGATATCGAAGTCGATGAGTTCGACGTCGACAAGGGCGATTTGATCAGCTGCCCAGACTGCGGCGCCAATCTCGAAGTGACCAGCACGCCTCCCGTCGAGCTCGAAGCGTCCGATGAAGACGACGACGACGAAGACGACCGTGACGACGATGATGAAGACGAGGACTTCGACGAGGAAGACGAAGGGGACGAGTCCGAGGATGAAGAGTCCGAAGGCGGAGACTGGGACGAGTGAAGCACGCGTCTCCGACTGACGCGCCCTCCCTCGCGGCGGGCGGCGACGGTCCCGGGACGGACAAGGCCGGGGCGGAGGGGAACGTCGATCTCGCGCGCAAGGACGCTGCCCTCCGCGCGCTGCTCCAAGGGATCCCGTCGCTCATCGTGGCCTACAGCGGCGGGGTCGATAGCGCCTATCTCGCCTATGCCGCCACCGCGGCGCTCGGCCCGCGCGCCCTCTGCATCACGGCCGAAAGCCCGAGTTACCCCGATCGTCACCGGCAGATCGCGCTCCGCCTCGCACGCGAGTTCGGTTTCCGTCACGAGCTGATCCACACGAGCGAGCTCGATCGTCCGGAGTACCGCGCCAATCCAGCCAACCGCTGTTACTTCTGCAAGTCGGAGCTGTACACGCACCTCTCGGGGATTGCGCGCGAGCGCGGCATTGCTGCGGTCGCCGACGGCAGCAATGCGGACGATCGCGGCGACTACCGGCCGGGACGCCAGGCGGCGCGCGAGTTCGGCGTCCGCAGTCCGCTCGACGAGGCGGGGTTGACCAAGGCCGAAATCCGCGAGCTCTCGCGGCGCGCCGGCCTGCCGACCTGGGACGAGCCGGCCTCCGCCTGCCTGTCGTCGCGTATCCCCTACTTCAGCGAAGTGACCGACGAGAAGCTGCGGATGATCGAACGCGCGGAAACCGTCCTGCACGATCTGGGCTTCCGCATCTGCCGCGTCAGGCACCACGACGCGCTCGCGCGCATCGAGCTCGGTCGCGACGAGATCGCACGCGCGCTCGAACCCGAGATGTCGGACACCATCGACCGGCGCCTGCGCGAGATCGGGTATCAGCACGTCACGATCGATCTGCGCGGCTACCGGCTGGGCAGCCTGAACGAAGCGCTCCGCCTCCGTCCGCTCTAGGCTGTTGCGGACGCAGGTTACGGCGCTCGCCGTGCTGTTCCTGCTCGCGCAC
>JBOGIX010000225.1:0-2263 GCA_050744685.1 Vicinamibacterales bacterium
TCGACGCCGAGGGCGCGGCCATCGGCGATCGGAACGACCAGCAGATCGCCGTCGATCGCGGGCGGAAACTCCACCGGCCCCAAGTGTTTGCGCCAGACTACGGCGCCGTCCGCCGCCCTGATGGCCAGCACGTCGCCCGCGGCCGCGGCAATCACCCATCCCGCGTGCGCCACCGGAGGGGCCGTCACCGGTCCACCCGCAGGCACCCGCCAGGCCGCTGCGCCGGTCTGCCCGTGCAGCGCGTGGATCAGTTCGCCCGCCGCGACATAAACCCGCTCGGCATCTGCCGCGAGCGGCTGCTCCGGCTCGATCTCGCTCGTCCACAGCGGATGGCCATCACCATAAGCGTGGGCGCTGAGGCCCTGTTCCTGCACCGGCAGGACCACTGTCGTCCCGACCACCACGGGGGCGCCGATCGGCGGGCCGGCAATCGGCACGGACCAGCGGACGGCGTCGGGGAGCTGGGCTGACGCGTCGAGCGGGGCGGCAGCAAGTGTGCCGAGGACGAGCGCGATTCGGGCGATACACCTACAATATATTGTGGTGCTGCGCGGTTGATGCACACCTTATAATAGCGCGGTCCCTTTCACCACCGTGGCTCACCAAACCATCATCGTCCTGGATTTCGGGTCCCAGTTCACGCAGCTCATCGCCCGGCGCCTGCGTGAGCTGTCGGTGTACTCGGAAATCGTGCCGTTCGACACCCCTGCGGCCGAGATCAGACGGCGCAATCCGGTCGGGATCATCCTGTCCGGCGGACCGAAGAGCGTCTCCGAGGAGGGGGCGCCCCGGTGCGAGCCCGCGGTGTTCGACGCGGACGTGCCGCTGCTCGGCATCTGCTACGGCATGCAGTTGATGACCGCCGCGCTCGGCGGCCGTGTAGCCCCGGCGCCGCACCGGGAATTCGGGCTGGCGACGATCCGCATCACGCCGGATGCGCCGCTGTTCCAGTCGATCCCTGCGGAGCTCCGCGTCTGGGCGAGCCACGGCGACTTCGTGGCGGCGGCTCCCGGCGGCTTCACCGTCACGGCCACCAGCGCTAACGCCCCGGTCGCCGCGATGGCCGCGCCGGATCGCAAAATGTACGCGCTCCTCTTTCATCCTGAGGTTGCACATACTGATCGCGGCTCCGACATCCTGCGCAATTTCGCCTTCGATATCTGCGGTTGCACAGGCGACTGGACGATGGCCTCGTTCGTGAAGGAGGCGACGGAGCGGATTCGCGAGCAGGTGGGTGAGGGGAGCGTCGTCTGCGGCCTCAGCGGGGGCGTGGATTCGACCGTCGCGGCGATGCTGATGCACCGGGCCATCGACGACCGGCTGACGTGCATCTTCGTGGACAACGGCGTGATGCGGCAGGACGAAGCGGCGCAGATCCGCGCGCGCTTCGAGCGTCTGCACCTTCCGCTCGTGTTCGCCGACGCCGCCGACCTGTTCCTCACGCGTCTCGGCGGGATCGTCGATCCCGAGGAGAAGCGCAAGATCATCGGCGCGACGTTCATCGACGTCTTCGAGGAGGAGGCGAAGAAACTCGGCTCGTTCGACTTCCTGGGGCAGGGCACGCTGTACCCCGACGTGATCGAGAGCGTGTCGGTCATCGGGCCGTCGCATGTGATCAAGAGCCATCACAACGTCGGCGGGTTGCCCGAGCGCATGCGCTTCAAGCTGGTCGAACCGCTGCGCCTCCTGTTCAAGGACGAAGTGCGGGCCGTGGGCCGCGAGCTCGGGCTGGAAGACGAGTTCGTCTGGCGGCAGCCGTTTCCGGGTCCAGGCCTCGCCGTCCGAATCCTTGGCGAGGTCACCGCCTCGCGCCTCAATCTCGTCCGCCGCGCCGATCACATCGTCGCCGAGGAGGTGAAGAAGGCGGGCTGGTATCGTACGTTGTGGCAGTCGTTCGCCGTCCTGCTGCCGGTGCAGAGCGTCGGCGTGATGGGGGATGCCAGGACCTACGAGTACACGATTGCGGTTCGCGCCGTGGAGAGCAAGGATGGCATGACCGCTGACTGGGCGCGGCTGCCGCACGAACTGCTCGCCGCCATTTCGTCGCGGATCGTCAACGAGGTGAAGGGCATCAATCGTGTGGTGTATGACATCTCGTCGAAGCCGCCTTCGACGATCGAGTGGGAGTAAGCTGGCCCGCGAAGCGGGCCGGCAAGCCCGAAGGCGTCGCGCGGAGCGCGTAAAGCGCGTGGGGGTGGGGCCCCACGCGCAACACATGAACGCCGACAGTTCGCTCGAATCAGCTGATTACTGTGCAGAAGAA